>JBGCFA010000459.1:0-12725 GCA_045106675.1 Bacteroidia bacterium | reverse complement strand
ATCAAAGCCCATCTCTGCCATACGATAGCCGCCGCAAAAGCATATCTACAAACTGCCCCCAATATCGATATCGTATGTTTGGATTATACCTTGGCTGATGGATTCGGTTCGAGTTTAAGTCAACATATTCGCCAAATTCCTCAATACGCACATACTCCTTTGGTGATGTTGTCGGATCAGACCAGTATCCCTCCACAAGATATCAAAGCCCAACATTTTGCTTGGATTCCCAAACCCATACGGCGTAGTCAGATTTTACGCATTTGTCAGTCTCTTTGGGGAGGCGCAGTACCCGATGCCTTGCCTGAGCAGATTGCTTCGCAGAACGCTCTCCTCAATCCGAGCCTACGTATCCTATTGACAGAAGATAATCGAGTCAACCAAAAAGTAGCGCTTCGCATGCTCGGTAAAATTGGCTATCAGGCCGATGTGGCCAATAATGGCCTAGAAGCGATTGAAGCGATCCAACGGATTCGTTATGATCTGATCTTCATGGATGTCCAGATGCCTGAGATGGATGGTTTGACCGCTACCCGGGAGATCCATCGTATGTATGGCGGCCTTGCCGAACGCCCCGTCATCGTCGCTATGACCGCCAATGCGATGAAAGAAGATCGAGAGCGCTGTATCGAAGCTGGGATGGATGATTATATCAGTAAACCCGTACGTTTGGCCGTTCTCAAAGAACGCTTAGCCTATTGGGAAGCTCAAAAACAAAAGCAACTGGTTTTGTAAAGGATCTTTCGAAATCCCGCTGCGCGGAACGCGCTTGCAAATGAGTTCAAGGAGGAGAAATCGCGATCTTCTCTCGTCAATACACTCAATCACTCAAGATTAGCTCAAAATAATATGCCCGATACTCTCTGAAGAGTATCGGGCATTATCTTAAGCGTTCCCCGAAGGGTGAATCAAATCACTATCTAATCAGAGTGATCGTGCCGCCTCGACGGATCGGATCTCCTTTGAAAGTCGTCGCATCTACCACATAGGTGTAAACACCTTCGGCAACATTCTGGCCTCTTTTGGTACCATTCCAGCGAAACTGTGGATCATTGGCTTCAAAAACGACCTGCCCCCAACGATCATAAATCTTGATATTGAAAAACTGAATGGAGTTCATGATGATGCGATACTCATCATTATGGCCATCATTGTTGGGCGTAAATGCCGTCGGAAAGAATATTTCGAAGTCCCACACATCGACCATCGAATACTCATAAGTAGTCGGACAACCAATATCATTATCAGCTACCAAGGTTACGATGTATTGACCTGGCAAATTGTAGATATGCGTCGGATTGATCTCCATAGAGGTGCTATCATCGCCAAAGTCCCAGAAGTAGTTGGTCGCGTTACGACTCAAGTTTTCAAAATTGACTGGCAATGGATAAAAGCCTTCCGTTGGATCAGGTCTTAGCTCAGCGATAGGTAGATTACGCTCAACGTAGAGATTGATGAAGAAGGTATCACCGGGGCAACCATGTTCCTCATATGGGATCACCCAATATTCGGTAGTAAAGGCTGGTGCCACTTCGATATCATTGTCTAGTTCGCCAGTACTCCACTCATAGCTCGCTGCTCCTGTAACCGAGAGCGTAATTCCCTGACCAAGACAAATTTCAGCGTAATCATTGCCTTGAATCGTATCTAGCTGCCAAACGGTAATGGTCATGGAGTCCGTATTTTGACAACCATTATTATCAGTTCCCAAGACATTGTATAGAGTCGTAAGCTGTGGGAATGCTTGTGTCGTTCCACTCAATGGGTTGCTCAGTGTTTGCTCTGGCGTCCATTGGTAAGAGGTTGCTCCCGAAGCACTCAAGGTCGCTTCGTCGCGACGACAAATCTCCTGATCTGGTCCCGCTTCTACAATCGGTAGAGGATTGACCGTCAAAAAGACAGAGTCCGAAGCCACACAGCCATTGGTGTCAATGACCGTGAGGATAAACTCAGTGCTGACCAAGGTATTGGTGATAGGGTTAGCTAAAGTAGGATCGTCCAGCGTAGCTGCTGGTATCCAATTATAGATAGCACCGCCACTACCTTGCAGTTGCGCATCGGTAAAGATACAAGTCTCAAAATCAGGCCCAGCGTTCACCGGAGGTGGCGCATATACCGTCAAGAGGGTCGTATCTGTATCTATACATCCGCTTGTATCAGCGATCGTAACTACATAGGTGGTCGTTACCGTAGGGAAGGCAAACGGATCAGCAATATTAGGATCACTGAGGCTCCCGGCATTATCCCAGCTATAAGTCGCTGCCATACCACCGATGGTACTCGCTCCAAACAAGACCGAATCCTCAGGGCATTTGATTTGATCTGGCCCTGCATCAGCATACATAGTTTGGATATTGAGAGTGTCGTAATTGACACAGCCAAACTGATCTGTAACGGTAACGAAATAAGTGATATTACTATCTGGCTCAGCCATCGGATTAGCGATGTTTGGATTGCTGAGTGCAATGCTTGGAGACCAATTGTAAAGTATGCCTCCAGTAGCGAGTAGTTGGATAGAATCTTCCCCACACTTGGTGATATCTGGTCCTACATCAGCCAATGGCAGGGGATGGACAACCAGCGTCATCGTATCGGTTTCTTGACATCCATTGCCGTCTGTAACGAGGACCACATAAGTCGTGGTCTGGCGAGGGTGAGCCGTTGGACTAGGGCTAAATGGATCTGAAAGGCTATCTGTAACCAACCATTCGTAGGCTATGCCGCCTGTCGCTACCAATTGAGCTGTATCAAAAATACAGATCTCCTGGTCCAATCCTGCGTCTGCAGGTGGGAGAGGATTGACAAAGATGTTTAGCGTATCGGTATCTACACAACCTACACTATCGGTTACGCTTACTACATATTGAGTAGTAAGCATCGGGAAGGCAAATGGTGAAGCAATATTAGGATCACTGAGACTCGCCGGATTGTCCCAGCTATAAGTGACACCACCGGTAGCCAAAAGCTGGATGGTATCCTCAGCACAAATCGTCTGATCGATGCCAGCTTGTGGATTGATATGATAGACTAGTACTTCTGCCGAGTCTGAACAGCCCCAAACCGCAGTTACTTTGACCTGAAAGATCGTCGAAGTATCTACCGAAGCGATTGGGTTGGGAATATTGGTCGCAGTCAAGAAAGCGCCATTGGTCCATTCAAATTGAGCGCCACCGCCAGCATTGAGTTGTACGCTCCCACCGGGACAATGAAAAGTATCATTGGTTACTGTAACCAAAGGTGTTTTACGTACCGTCTGCTGCAATGAGTCAAGGCTTTGACAACCATTGGCATCCGTTACTAGCACATAATAAGTGATGACAGTATCAATATTGGAGGATAAGTAGCCATTGACCCAAGTCGGGAAAGCAGTAGGACTAGCCAAAGTAGAGTCCGCAAAATACTGTCCTGGATACCAAGCGTACTGCACTCCACCTGTGGCAATAAAGGTAGTTGCCCCTCCACTACATACCCAAGGGTCAGTATTCGCAGTGGTAGTCGTGGGCAGAGGATTGACCGTTACGATCACAGTATCTCTATCGGTACAACCTGTCGTATCGGTAGCAGTTACATAAAAGGGTGAAGTTGTGATCGGAAATACCGTAGGCATTGCGCCATTAGGGTTGATCAAATCAGGACTTGGGTCCCAAATATAGGATACTCCACCTGAGGCCATCAACATCGTACTATCAAAAATACAGAGGTCGATATCCGGTCCTGCATTGGCGTGCATCGTGCGCACAAAGACTGAAATCGTATCCGAACAACCATTGGCATCCGTCACATTGACAGTATAGCGAGTGGATGAATCTGGATTGGCGATTGGATTGGCGATGTTTGGATTGTCCAGTCCGAGGGTCGGAGTCCATACGTAGCTTACTCCTCCTCCCGCTTGCAGCGGAACGCCTACTTGCCCACATTTGGCGGTATCATTGCTGATGGTAGGGATAGGCTGAGGGAAGAAGCTAATGTCTATTGAATCGATATTGCTACAACCATTGCCATCGGTACCGACTACATAGTAGCGGATTGCTGTAGTAGGAGAAGCTACAGGATTGGCAATATTTGGATTGCTGAGTCCCGTAGTCGGGAACCATTGATAATTGATGGCGCCCGTAGCTTGGAGATTGGCACTCAAGCCTACACAGATTGTCTGATCCACCCCAGCGTTCACCGGAGGTAGAGGATTGACTGTAACCGTAATCGCATCGGTATCTACACAACCATTGATATCTGTAACGGTAACGGTATAGGTGGTCGTCGTGATCGGAAAGGCCGTCGTTACAGGGCTATTAGGAGTGCCTAAGCTGACTCCATTGTCCCAGCTATAGCTACTGCCTCCAAAAGAGGTCAAAGTTACCGTGTCTCCTATACAGATTGCCACGTCTTGAGAGGCAATTGCTTGCATGGGCGTTACGATTACGATATCGGTATTCACACAGCCGTTGACATCCGTTCCGGTAACGGTATAGGTCGTAGTATCAGTAGGAGTAGCAATCGGATTGCCGATGTTGGGATTGTTGAGTCCGTTGGTTGGAGACCAAACATAGGTCAAGGCTCCGGTCGCTTGCAGCTGAACGATGCCTCCTGGACATAAAGTCTGATTCAAGCCTGCATCTACGAGCGGCAATTGATTGACCGTAACGCGTACCGTATCCTGCCAGATACAACCAAAGGCATCAGTTATGGATGCGGTATAAGTAGTGGTCGTCGCTGGACTCGCTACTGGGTTTTGGATATTGGCATTGCTGAGGCCTGTAGTAGGGGACCAGCTATAACTCACCCCGCCCGAAGCACTTAATTGCGTATTGAGACCAAAACAAATCACCGCATCAGCACCCGCATCCACCACTGGGTTGGGAGCGATGATGACTGTTACTGTATCAAAATCTTGGAATGAACATGGACTGTCATCTTCTACGGCAATGATAAACTGTACCGTAGAACCTCCTTGATCACAAGGAGCTGTCCAACATACATTACCGGCGATGGGATTATTGCCATTAGCAGCGATGGTCGCAAAAGGAGGAATTCCTCCTAAACCATTGAATGGACCATTTAGTGGGACAAAAGTTAAGTTGTCAGTCACTTCGGCATCGTTACCCTGCAAGGTATAGCAAAATGCTTCACCCGGATCGACAAAGATGCTATCGTTGCTACCACCTGGTAGCGTATGACTGATCGTCGGTGGGATAATATCTCGTATCACTACAAAGGTAGTGTCAAAGACGATATTGTAGCCCGGACAGTCCGAAGTATCGCGTCCCCCTACGACCAAGCGGATCGTATCTCCTTCATAATCACAGGAAGGTGTCCAGCATACCTGACCTTGAGCTGGATTGGTGCCTGTATAACTAAGCGTTGCATAAGGTGCTGGTAAAGTACCTCCAATCCCGAAAGCGGCACTGACTGGAAAGAGGATCACAGTATCCATCGCCTCTGGGTCATTGACGATAATATCGTAGCAAAAAGACTGCGTAGGATCGACAAATATGGTATCCGCATTACTATTGGGCACTGGCGCTAAATTGCTACCAATCACTGGTTCTAGTCCTTGCGGGGCACAATTGATGACGTTGATCTGGAAATCTCTTTTATTCTCACTGATTAGGACTCCATTGCGATATTCGAGTACCGAGACTGCAAATACCGAAAGTCCGGTTTGGGATGGCGTCAGCTGCAATAGACCTGATTGAGGGTCAATACTAAAGTTACCGGACTGAAAAGGATCCAGATAATTGTATCCCGGCAAAAAGTTGACGTTCGAATAAGGCGGTGGACCAAGTGGATTGCCGGGACCGACTACCGGATTCATGGCGCTTGTTCCCAATCCTTGAAAATTGAGTCCTGTATAAGGGTTCGAAATCGCATAAGCGAGAGAATCACCGTCTACATCTGTCGCCGAATTATCAAAGTTGAACTGTGCACCTACACACAAAAACACGGGTGGTAGATCATTGAAGGTTGGCATATTATTACAAACGCCTCCTACTTCAGTACCCGGCACTTTGGCCAGTACTGTGATCCCTTGTTGACCAAAAATGTTGGTTACAACATTGTTACGACAACAGCGAGACCAACCGATATTATAGCCTCCAAAAGCGGGCGGCAAAGTGATCAGTGCCTCATACACAGCATACTCAATACATAAGTTGTATGGAGAGCCGGTACAAGCATCCCAATAAACGGGGATCACCTCTACGGAATTACCGTTAAATGGAATGACCTGCGTGGTATAAAGAGAGTTATTACTCCCACGAAACACATATAGCCGGACGCTATTGTCAAAGGGGGCTTGCCCGTTTAGACAGTCTCGATACATCGTAAGCCGAATCCGGTAGGTATTCGTGGTGGGGTTGACACATTCGTAGATTAGGTCAGCCCCTGTGATATGCGTTGCCTTGAGGCCAAGCGGTAGCATAGCGAGCAAGAGCAGGCAATAGAGATACTTCAGCAGGTTCATTTGTTTTGATTCTTCATTATATAGACTATTCAGCCCATAAAAACCACCTTCGCTTATCTAAAAATTGTGATTGTGCCTGATTTTTCAACAAGATTGCCATGTATGTCGACCCCTCGGGCTTGATATACATAGACGCCTTCGCCTGAGGCTTGGCCATTTTTATCTTGGCCATTCCATCTAAAATCTGGATTATCAGTAGTATATACTTCTTGTCCCCAGCGATTGAAGACACGGAAGCTAAAGTTAGTCAGTAATTTATATCCAATGTACAGTTCATCATTTTTACCATCGTCATTTGGGCTAAAGGCCGATGGTACATATAGCGTGATAAACTCTTTTACCTCGACAACTGTTTCAAGCACGGACTCACAACCGTAAGTATCGATCACCTTGACACTGACTTCATAGCGTCCCGGATATTGATATTGATGCGACGGAGCGAAGGCATCAGAAGTGTTGCCATCTCCAAACTGCCAATATGCTTCTGCTACTTGGATCGTGCCTGCCAACTGAAAGTTGACCAGCGCATTGGGGGTTTCTACAATACTATCGGAGACCATTAAGGCTCCTTGCGTTGCAGAACGCAAAAATACAGTGATTGGATAACGTCCGTCCCGACACTCACGATCGGTTACGGGTTCTACGAAGTAGGTTTTCGTAAAGACAACCGGAGGACTGATCCAAGTATTACCCGTATGGATAATCTCTCCACCAACCGCATTCTCAAACCAGTCGATACGCTCAGTAGGAGGACTGCTGACGGCTAGGAGTAAACCGCCATCACTGAAACAAACGCTATCTTCTTCTAATAAGGGTGCGGCAGGTAAAGGCCAGCTTTGTACGGGTTTGGTTTTGGTATTCGTACAACCTTTGTCTGACACTGCTGTCAAACTTACGATGTACTCGCCTGCGACCTGATAAGGATGCTTTGGCTTTGGTATCGCACCACTTTGAGTGCCGTCTCCCCAATCCCAAGTCCAATCCGCTACTACGTCATTGAAAAAGCTATCCGCAATGGTACTGAGATTGGCAAAAGGCAAAGAATCTCTCGTACAGGCTCGATTAAAGGCGAAATCTGCATAAGGCAGCGGGTAAATATCAATCGTCTGGGTGATACTGTCGGCACAACCCTTTTCGGTAGTTACCAACAATTCTATATCATAGCTGCCCGGAACATAATAGCGTACAAATGGCTCAGCTTGTGGCAAATTGGCACGGCCATCACCTAATTCCCAGCGATGACTCTGGATACGGCCAGGGGCTACAGAGGAGAGATCAAGCAAGTGAAATCCTTCGTAAGCACAGATTGGATCAGGTTCAAAGGAAGCGTTCGGCAAAGGCCAAACCTCTACATCTAGCTGCTTGGTATCATTACAACCATCGCTATTGCTTACGGTCATGCTTACAGTCCTGATCCCAAAGCTGCTAAATACATAACTCGGATCTATTTGTTGACTAGCTGCACTATTGTCATTAAAGTCCCAATTATAGCTCACATTGCTATTGTTGAAGCTACTGAGATTGGTAAATTCGATTGCTTGTTCGTCGCAGTCGCTCACAAAACTGAAGTCAGCTATCGGTTGATCAAAGACTTCAATCGGTGCCTCAAAGGTATCGACACAACCGTCTTCAGAGATGATTGCTAGCTGCACCGGATAAGTACCATAAGCGGCATAGCTGTGATATGGGTATTGTTCATTGGCTACGGCTCCATCGCCGAACGTCCAATTCCAGCCTACGATGGGGCCAGAGATGTCAAAGTTTGAGATATCGGTAAATGGGGTACTATCGCCAAAACAAATCTGATTGTAGTTAAAGTTTGCCGTAACAGGAGCAAATATCTCGACCGGATTCGTCGCGGTATTGCTACAGCCAAGTTCATCGGTGACGGTGAGGCTCACATTGTAGATACCAAAGTTGGCGTAGGTATGGCTTGGCTCAAAAGTAAGTCCAAAGAAGGTATTATCGTCCCAGTCCCAACTATAAGACAAGCTAGTACCCGTACCGATTTGACTCGTATTGCTAAAGGTTGAAACTAAACCTTCACATATATCTGGACTAGCAAAGCCTGCCGTAGGATTTTGATTGACAAATACATCGACCGTGCTGCTATCCATACAACCCTGAGCGGTAGTCGCAACCAATTGAGAGCTATAATTACCAAAACTTGGGTAAATATGGTTAGGCGAGGCTATAGTGGTGACGGCTCCATCGCCGAACTCCCAATCATAACTCACGCCGGCACCCACGATGTGGCTAAACTGGGTCGCGCTATTGGCACAGACTGTATCCACCACATAATTGACTACTGGCAGCGAATCGACCAACACACTTTTGATGATAGTATCGGGACAACCACTCGCATTGAGCGTGATCAAGCTGACATCAAAGACACCCGGCTGGGTATAAGTATGGAAGGGGTTTTGAACCGTCCCAACATTACCATCGCCAAAGTCCCAAGTCCAACTCACCAAGGTATCCGCAAAAGTTAAATCTACAAAGCCTGTGGGTACTCCTAAGCAGACCGTATCAGCGATGAAATCTGCCTGATTGGCCGGGAAGACTGTTACAGAGATGGTATCTCGAAATTCACAAAAGCCCTGCACCGCAGTAGTGGTGAGGATATAATCATATGTTACCGGCTGACTAGTCGCATTGCTCAAAGTCAAAGTTGGATTGCTAAAGGCAGTATTCGAAACCCCAACCGCAGGACTCCAACTATAAGATTGACCGATACTGGTGGATACTCCTACTAAGATTGTATCATCAGCGCAGAGGACTTCGTCTGGCGCTTGAAATAAATCTGGAGGGTCCAAAATCTGTAGCCTGGCAGTATCTGTATAGATCGAATTGGCACAAAGTGCTGAATCTGTATAGATGATCTCGATATACTCCGCGCCTTCTAAGAGGCCATCATTGACAATCGTTACTGGGACAGTCATAAAATTGGTGCCCGGAAGCATGATGATGGAGTCTGGGAGTCCTGTATAATCTAGCCCCGGAGTAGCTGTACCACCGATCGTATAATGAAATACTACCGTATCAGTCAGCGGCGCAGGGATCGCAAAAGTAAATACGCCATCGACGCAATCTTCAACAGCGACATTGGAGCCGAGGGCGGTATTGTTGGTGGCTTGGAGGGCTAGTACCGTAGAGGTACAGCCGATACCACCTGCTTCGAGAAATACGCCTGAGTCAAACAAACCGTCTCCAACATCAGCAATCGCCAAGGTTACGGTATAAGTCTCGCAAGCTGTTACGATTGCTTGCGCCAATAGTGGTGTCGTAAAACCGTCGTAGCCCAATGTGGCGCCTGTGGTGTTATCATCGAAAAAGAGGCAATTGGTACAAGGGCCCATCGGGACATTACAGGGGCCACCGACTGCGCCATTGTTGACATTGTCAATGGAGACCGGCTGAGTAGTACCAGGTACTAAGGCAATATTTTGTCCGGGAGCTGGCCCAAAACCAGGACCAGAGATGAAAAAGGCAAAAATATCATTGAAGTTGGCGTTGACATAGTCCGAATACTCCTCCGAACCAAACACATAGCGTATGCCGATAGTATCACAATAAGGCGTGATGTCAAAGGTGATCACACAGGCATCTTCGGTGGTGAGCCCGTTGGTCAACAATGCATTCAAAGGGGCATAGCCGGGAGTCAAAAGATCGGCAGTACCGAGATTGGTACAGGCCGGAGCGCCATTAGGGATCGCATCTTGAGCTTCTCCACTAGTGATCAAAACCCCTCGGTTCAATCCAAGGTTGGAGTTTGTACCATCAAACTCCCACATCGCTACCGTGGTATCGCAAAACGTCTGTAGATTACTGATCACAACCCCGCCTCCAAATAGTGTTTGTAGGAGATCAAATTTAGGGATCGTATCAGCTACTGTCAGCTGGGCCTTCAAGCCCATAGCACTACTGACAGTAAGTAGTGAGAGTAATAGTAGTTTTTTCATCAAATGTTTTGCCTAAATAGAGTTTATTTGACTACCGTTATGGTTCCGCTTCGAGTATGTAGTTTGCCAAGTATATCTTGACCTTGTAGTTTATAAACATATACACCTTCAGGGATCATTTGCCCCTTCGTATCTTGTCCAGCCCAACGAAAATCAGCTTGTGCAGCTTGATAAACTAAAGTACCCCAACGATCATACACTTCAAATCTGACTTGTTGAAACAAATGGTTACCAATGAAAAACTCATCGTTTCGTCCATCACCATTGGGCGTAAAGGCTGAAGGAATATAAATCGCAATCGGTGCTTTTACTTCTATCGTCTCTATGAGAACGCGCTCACAACCTTCTTCGGTGATCACTTTAGCCGTGATTTCATATCTACCCGGCAACTCATATGTATAGACGGGGCTTAATTCATTACTGCTGCCCCCATCCCCAAATAGCCATGCGATGCTTTGTGCCTGCAAAGTACCTGATATGTTAAACTGTACTTGCGAATTTGGTAACTCTACGACTTTGCTGCTAAGAGAAATTACACTTTGACCCGGTGAGTATAAGTAACTGCTGATCGGTACCCGCTCACTCAAGCAACCTTCGGGAGAGATCGCCTCCACATAATAAGTATTGCCATAGGCTACGATTGGCGTCAAATAGGCACTTTCGACATGGAAAGGCGTTCCCCCGCTAGGGGTACTAAACCACTCTACCCGAGCGCCATCGCTAGTTGGTAAAGCCCAAAGCAGTGCTTGATTGCCAAAGCATACTGTATCTTCTTGTAATTGTGGTGCCGTAGCTAGTGGATAGGTAAGTACTGCTTCTGTTTTGCTATTGCTACAACCCTTATCAGAAATGGCGGTTAGTGTCACATTGTAAGTGCCAGCCTGATTATAGGCGTGAGAGGTCGAAGCAGCTCCTTCAAAATTTTGTCCATCACCAAAGTCCCACTGCCAATCGACGATAACATCTTGAGCGATACTATCGACTATCGTGCTGGTCGAGCCAAGGCTAAGCTCTTCTCCCAAACAAACCGAGATAGACTCGAAATCCGTGCGAGGGATCGGAAATACCGTTAGATCAGTTTGTAAAGAGTCTACACAGCCTTGATCACTCGTCAAGATGAGGTTGACTGGATATACACCCGCGACACTAAATCTTGGCTTGGGGCCTTTACCTACAAAGGCTCTGTTTTGGATGCTTTTCCAATAGTATTTTTTGATTGTTCCATTGCCCGGTACATAGCTATTGTCAGTCAACTCAGTGAAACTGTTTTGACAAGTCTCATCAAAAGTAGGTTGTGGTACGGGCAGAGGGTGTACGATGATTTCTTCGCTATGGGTATCACTACAGCCATCAGCATTGGTGAGCGTCATGCTCACATTATAGTTGCCAAAGCCATTATAAAGATGCTGTGGATCGAGTTGTGCGCTATTATTACCGTCGCCAAATAACCAAGTATAAGTCAAGCTGGGGTCATCAAACTGGCTTAGGTTTTCAAATGGCACCGCATAACCCTGACACTTATTGTCAAAGCTAAAATCTGCAATGGGCTGGTCAAATACTTCAATCAGTTTACTGACACTATCGACACATCCTTGATCAGAGGTAGCGATGAGTTTGACTGTATAGCTGCCTTGCAGCGGATATTGATGATTTGGACTAGCAGTATTTTCTACGGCTCCATCGCCGAACGTCCAGTTCCATCCTGCGATTGTTCCGCTGATGTGAATACTACTTTGATCGATAAAGGGAGTGTTTTGGCCTTCACAAACCTGATTGTAATTAAAATCAGCGTTCACCGGAGGATGAATCTCAAAAGTTTGACTAGTAGTGGATTGACAAGAGTTTGCATCCGTAATCGTCAAACTAATGGTTTGCGTCCCAAAGACGTTGTAGCTGTGTGATGGACTACTACTTGGATCAATCAGGCTGCCATCCCCAAAGTTCCAACTATACTGAGTCGGCAGCGCGCTACCATCGTAGACGAAGCTAAAGTTGTTGCCATCAAAACACTGATCTACCACTGGCTGAATCCCATTGACGGGTAGGGCATTGACCATGATTTGTTGTTCGACATAGTCGGAGATACAAGTATTCTCGCTGACGATCAGTCCAACATTTTTCGGACCGGGGATTACCCATTCGACCATATAAGGTCCGGCTCCCGTGCCGCTGATCACGATACCGCCGTCAAAATCCCATGCATAGTTTGCGCCGGGAGACGCATTGCCTGTGTAGGAGATTGGCGTTGGTGCGTTGCTACATGTCTGTGTCGGTATATTGAAGGGTGCTGTAGGGATCTGATG
>JBGCFA010000458.1:0-5101 GCA_045106675.1 Bacteroidia bacterium | reverse complement strand
ATATTGCTATTGTCATCTCCAATGATGCAGTTCATTATGGTGATGAAGGCTGGGGCGGTAAAAATCTCGCGCCCTTTGGGTCTGATAGTTTGGGCAATGCTCAAGCACGCGAAAAAGATAAAAGTATAATCACTGAATGCTTGAGTGGAGAAATTACGTCAGCAAAAATCAAGCGATTTACGGACTATAGCGTTCAGCCAGCTGACTATAAAGAATATCAATGGGTGTGGTGTGGTAGATATTCTGTACCCTTTGGTATGTTGGTGGCCAATAAGATGACATTACTACAAAATGGCGTAGCCATGAAGGGTAAATTATTAGATTATCGAACGAGTATTACTGACCCTCATATTGAAGTAGGCGATTTGGGTATGGGGCATACGGCTCCCGCGAATCAGCATCATTGGGTAGCTTATTGTGGGATTGGCTACAAATAAAAAAAAGGCCCATTCTTGCGAACGGGCCCCCACATTAAGGCAAATACGATACTTCCTAACTTTTATATTTCTGATGGGCTAAGGCCCGTTTGCTTTAGTTAAGTACTACTACTAGGTAGCGACTAGCGGCCCAAAACTTACTCGGATCAGTGATTTCTAAACTTTCAACTTGACCTTTTTCAGTTTCATTGACTGCATAAGAATTAGATGGGTGAGCCGTTACTACTTTCATTTTCTTAGTATCAACTGGGATGCGATCAAACTCAGTGATATCAACTGCGGTGAAAGCATTAGGGTCAAAGTCTTTGGCAAGTTTTGCAGTACGACCTAGTCCGATTACACCACCTTCTTTCGAAAGTACATTCATCTCTTTCAACTCTTTTTCGGTACCTACTACGTAGAACGCGCGGTTAAGACGAGCTGTTTGAGTGTTGATCGTTTCTGTCTGCTCAGTCAATACTTCTTCTTTGGCATCCAAAGTTTCCGCTTGAACATTAGAAAGTGCGACTAATTCTTCGTTTACACCGCTAAGGGTATCAACACGACGGTTCAAAGTTTCTTTTTCGAAGTTCAAAGCAACGAGATCTTCTTTCATAGTGTTGATTTCGGTATCGCGTTCTTCGAGGTCAGACTTGAGGCGCTTTACCATACGGCGAAACTCACCTACTTTACCTGAGTTCGCTTCGACTTTGTTAGTCAACTCTGCGATAAGACCACGGTTCTGATCAAGTAGATCATTGATAGACTGGATATCAGTCAAGATGCGTTCTTTTTGATCAGGTGCGAGTTCTTGATCGCTTGTCTCCATTGAGATGAGATTCTCTTTTTCCTTGATAAGAGTAAGGTTGTCTTCAAAAGTATTGAAGCTGATCATGAAGTCATTTAGCAGAGAGTCTTGAAGTGTTGTTTGTTCGTTAAGGGCTGTGTTACGATTTTCTAACTCTGCGATCTTGTCTCCATTACAGGCTACTAAAGTCATTGCTGCGAAAGTAGCGGCGAAGATGGATTTTCTTAAATTATTCATAATTGATTGTTGTCTAAATTTGAAATGTTTGTTTGTTGTTAGGTATATGACAAAGGCCGTTCCGCGTGCTATGAAAATGCTAAATGTCTGATTATCAATGATTTAATATCTGTGCCAGAACGATTTTTTTCTAGCATTGATAAGTTGGTTCTCAAAATGATGAAGGCGGAACGTTCTGCGAAGCAATGAATAGGCTTTCGCTTCATACCTGAGAGTAGGGGATTGGTATACTGTAAATCATTATTGATAGATCTGTTATTATGTATATATATGGCGACACAATCCCGAAAGCTTTTGGGAGCCTGGCATCCTTTGTCAAATTCCCAGTTTCAACAAATAAAAAGCCCGCCCACTAAAAAGTGGGCGGGCAGCAGTCTCATTATTTGGGGTTTACATTAGATTTCTATAAAGAACGAGTTTAGCGAGACTGTATCCGTGGCAGTGGTTCCTTGTTGTGTTAGGGAAATACCACCACTAGATATTTACTTATAGACCAAAACCGTTCCGAATCTATGATCTGGAGGCTTCGTGTATTGGCATCAGTGAGATCGTGAAAGTGATAAGAGTCGCTAGGGTGTGTGCTAGCCAGACGTGCTTTGTCGCCCACAACCCACATCCCTTCAAATTCAAGGATGTTTACAGGTGTTAATTCATCCTTTTTAAGATCAGCTGCTACTTTGTATTTGCGTCCGAGACCCAAAAAAGAACCTGCTTTTTTGATGATATTTTTTTCGCTTAGCTCTTTTTCAGAGCCTACTATATAATAGCCTCGCTTTAAAGCTTCACTTTGTTGTCGAATAGTGTCTGTTTTTTGATAGATATTAGACTCCTGCTCGGCGATCACTTCCGCTTGTACTCTAGAGAGAGAAAGTAGTCGTTGGTTGATTAACTCCATACTATCGATCTGTTGACTCCGCCCATTTTGCTGAGCGTTTAGATCCACGATGACTTTTTGCATCAGATTATTTTCGTGGATACGATAGTGTAGATCAGTCTGTAAACTATCGAGTAGAGATTGGTATTGCGTGAGCTTGCCTTTACTGTTGGATACTTGATTGTTGAGTTGCTTGATCAAATATTGATTATGATCTAGGAGATCATTGATAATCTGAATGTCCGTGAGGATCTTTTCTTTTTGATCAGGTAGTAGTTCAGGATCGGTCGTTTGGAGAGAGAGGAGGTTTTCTTTTTCCATGATACTATTGAGGTTGCCCTCAAAAGCATTGAAAAAGACCATGAAATCTTGGACGACAGAATCCTGATTTTGCGTCTGTAAGTTGAGTAGTCGGTTTCTATTCCTCAGTTGCGCCGTTTCATCATCATTACATACAGCTAACAATAGCGACAAAAAGATCGCTATGATCAGTGAGAGCGTAAAATTTTTCATAATAGCAAGAGCTAAGGTTTTGAATGTTTGCGTGTCAAACTAACTTGCCAATAACTATTCCGTGAAATCGGATGAAAATTAATTGTTTGATCATCAGTGTTTTAGATGAATGTCTCTTGAATAAGTTTACCGGATTGAGAATCAACTTATCATTTTGAATAATCGTAGCATATAAAAGACTTGTCTCAAAGGCAGACTGAAACCCCATGCAAAACTGATGAAACTGGAAGTAATAAGTTGCCAATCGTATGTATAAATCTCTTGGGTAGGGATACCTTATATACACTCAGCCTTTTGATCTAAGAGAGTAATGTTCTTAGATCTGATCCTAAATCATTTTTATCAACTTTTGCTAAAGTCAAAATGCATTTGCTCAATACATCGACAAACTGTGATTTGATATACAACGCTTAGAATCTCGCAAAGTCCGGCAGATTAGTTTTTCATTTTTAATGAAAGCTTCCTCTAATATAATAGTGTTAGGTATTATAACATATAGTAAAAAACAGCAGCCTATTTTCTTCACGGCTCATTCGCCGAACGCTAAAACGGAGCGTTCCCCGCAGGGACGATGTAAAACCGACTTTTTTTAGAAGGGACTTAAACCCTCAATCTTTTTGAGAGTCTAAAGAGTATTCAACAACAAACAACAGTAAAAATGAAAGCCATTTATCTCGTATTCACCCTCGCCTTTATGGGATTGTTCGTTAGCGTATCAGCGCAAAGCCCTGCCACTCCTAAAGTCACCAAAACTCAAGTCCAACAGCAAAAACGCATCAAGCAAGGCGTACAAACAGGAGAGCTTACGCGCCGAGAAACCCTTGAACTACAAAGGCAACAAGCCAACGTCCAACGAAGCAAGCGCAAAGCAAAAGCAGACGGTGTCGTTACGCCGCGTGAAAGAGTAATCATCAAGAGCAAACAACAAAGAGCTAGTGTCAATATTGCTCGTCAAAAGCATGATGCCCAAGATCGGCACTAAGCATAGCGATCCTATTTAATTGAGAGCCCCAACGAGTCGAATCGTTGGGGCTTTTTATTTTCATTCCGCCGAGTTTCCTTATAAATTCATGTTGATTTTTTTCAGCATAAACCAATTTAAATGAAAACACTTAAGTATTGCTTCATAGTATGGAGCATTATGGGTTGGAGTATTCTGCCTGCTCAAGACCTAGACAACTATCAACCATTAGAATCTTCTGGCACCTTGCCCAAGGAGTTTCAGACAGCGACCTATGAGCAAGTTGCCAATCAACAAGCTGGTATTACCAGTGAAACCCGCAATGAAACCGAGCAAAAAGATTTAGAGATATTCTATCTCGAGTCCAACTATGGTCTTGACGAATTGCTACGCAGTGGGCAAGTCCTTTACAATGATCCTGTGGGAGACTATGTCAACGATGTCGTTGATGAAATTCTCAAAGACCAGCCTGCTATGCGCAAAAAGCTAAGCGTATTTGTAGTCAAGTCGCCCGTGGCGAACGCTTTTACGCATCAACGCGGTGTTATCCTTGTCAATACAGGTTTGATTGCACGCTTGGAAACAGAGGCACAACTCGCTTTTATTCTTTGCCATGAAATTGCGCACTATATGCTCAAGCATAGCCAGGATATCTATCTTAAAACGAAAGATTTGCAATATGGTCGGGGAGAATATCGCAAAACAGCAGTTTCTGACAGACTATTGACGCGTAGTGCTTATTCTCGAGACAAAGAAACCGAAGCCGATATGGAAGGCTTGAAATTGTTTCTCAAAACAGACTATGCGTTCAACAATGTCGCGGACGTGTTTTTGCTCCTCGAAAGAGCTGGAGAACCTCAAACGCCATTGATTACTTATTCAAGTCTTTGGCCAGAGAGTTTTTTGAATGATAGCTCAATGATGAAGCTGATCGAAAAGGATCTATTTCCCAAAGAAAAGGAAGAGGGTGGCGAAACAGGGAGCTTTTTGACAGGATTTGAGGAAGAAGATCAAACAAAAGAAGAAGGGGCTACGGAAGAGGAGCTGAAAAAAATAGAAAAACCTGAATCCATTACTGAAAATCAAATTTCTGACGAACCTATTTCTTCAGAACCCCTTTATGATAGAAGAAAGGAAATGGATCAAGAAGAGTTAGAAGACGGAGACGACGACCCCGAATATGATGAATATGATACTCACCCAGCAGCCTCAGAACGCAAGGAAATCATCGAAGCTGAAATAGCTAGCTTATCTACCAAGGATAATAAGAGTCCGTTTCTTGTCTCTCCAGT
>JBGCFA010000457.1:0-16766 GCA_045106675.1 Bacteroidia bacterium | reverse complement strand
TTTGGTTCTCTTACTTATCGCAAATTTGATGGAATCCTTGCGATGTATCACGATCAGGGCTTAGTGCCATTTAAATTGATCGCAGGTTATCGTGGTGTAAACTATACGGCGGGTATGCCTTTTATCCGTACTTCACCGGATCATGGCGTAGCCTATGATATCGCAGGTAAAAACATCGCTGATGCCGAGAGCCTCCGCGAAGCGCTTTACTTAGCGATAGATATTCATCAACGCCGCCAAGATAGCCAAGACCTACACGAGGGTGCTCTCAAGCCCATCGACATCAAAGAAATGAAGGCAGCACGTGCAGCAGCCGTCACCAATTATTTGGGCGGCGACGATGTGATTAAGGAAGATTTTGAGGAATAAAATTCCTAATTCTAACATATATGTGGAGGCACTTTCGAAAATTTTCGAGAGTGCCTTTTTTTTTCAGAGAGGGACAAAACATCAAAGTAATAGAATGGAGAAAGTAATTACTTCTCATTTTGAATACCTTCTTCTTCCAAACTAAAACAAAGGGCTGCTCTTTTTAGTCCAAAAATTCGCCCTTTTTTAGCCTCATAATTGGCAAACAAAGCACCGTTTTTTCTATAGGCTTGTTGAATGCCATCCTCTCGGCCCATGTTCAGATTTATTTTTTGGAAAAGCTCTCCCGTCGGATACCATTTCTTTTGTTCTCCGTGTGCTTTTCCAGCATGAAAATTAAAGTGGGCAATCAAGATATGAGGGGATTCAGAAGACCATATCTTTTTTTCTCCATGTAGTTTTCCCAAGTGGTAATTCGCAACTTGTTTATAATGCCCATCAGCATACCATTCAATAGATTCATTTTGCTTTTTTCCTTCTAAGATGCCCATTTTTCGCTGCAGAGTACCGTCTTGGTAATAGCTTGCAGCATAGCCCGAATATAGTTGCCCATTCAAGGTCCAAATAGACCTCTTATTATCATAGGTAAGTGCTGATTTATCAACAATTGTGTTAGGTACTTCGAGCAAGAGCTCAGTCAAATCAGGAGTAGGAGAGGGTTTTGCGTCTCTTTTCTCAGTACAACTGGAAAGAAATACTCCTAATGAAAATAATATTAAAAAAATGTGTTTCATTTTGTGGTTCATTGGATGAGTAAACACATCGGATTGGTGGGTGGAAATATTCGATTTTTTGTTTCCTTCGAAAAAATCATACAGACCTCATACACAAAGATTTTGTTCGTGTATTAATGTGGTCATTGATACATGATATTTTGTATATGAGGTCTGTTTTCCTACTAAAAGATATTATTGGGAGTGCCCTGCAAATCTCCACCAAACAACAATATATAAGGGCCTATGTAAAACTCATTGATAATATGGTAGTGATAAAACTCTATTCCATTACTATGTTGAGTCGCACCCCAATGGCCTCCAGAAGCATCTAAATCAGTTGGATAGCTACCATCCATTTCTTTTCTACCATATAACAAAAACCCATCGGCCATAATGCCGACCAATTTTTCATCATCGAAGGACAAGCTTGTGTTTTCGGCTACGTCACGAGATTCTATATGGTAATGATAACCTGATGGCCCATTGTGGCCTCCTGCATAATCAAACCCCATAGCTGTGGGTTCATCCAAAGGTCTATTGGGGCCTTCTTCATCATTGAAAATAGGCGCGCCCGTTACAGAAATCCCAATAGCACCTAATCCCGTAGCTGAACTGGAGGAAGCTATTGCAGGAGCATTAGGAACTGTAACCGTAAAACTCCCACTCCTGATAGTGCCGGGGGTTAAATGATCACCTACGACTTGGTCAATATGTAGGACATTTGTGCTATCCCAGTATGGAGAAGTGTGGTTAGGCAATCCATTAGATTCTATTGTTATTTCATTCCCATCAAATGAAATGGTTACTGCATCTTTATTGAACTCGTCAAAGGCAGAAAGAGGGGTCTGAATAGCACCTGTATCATTGGGGTCAGAGTTATCAACCACATACCCATCCGGTTGCTCACATGACAACTGACTAACAGCTGGATTGCCCAGTCCATCACCATCTGCATCTTCATACCAAGTGGTTTCAATACAAGGCTCCTCTTCTTTACAGGATGAAACAAAAATCATTACTCCTAGTAGGAGAAAAATCGAGAATTTCAGATACTTCATAATCTATCCGTTAATTTTAAATAGTTGCGTAAAGAGAAAAACTGAACGTTTCTTTTGATTAATTTCTCTTTAGACAAAGCCTTATTTAAAATCCTTCGGTCGCGGCCGTCTTTTCTTTTCCTGCCTTACTACTCTATCAGTAATCCTCTCCATAAGTATTTTAAAAAGGGGGATTTGTTGAGGCGCTAGTATGCTTTTTACCTCAAGGAAGTGTTGCCGAGTTATCACTAATTTTTCTCGTTCCAATTTTTGAAATTGAGTCAAGGCAAACTCGGTATCAAGATCCACCGATGAGTCAGCAATACTCTCAAAATAGGGAAGCAGCAATGCTTGTTGTTGTTGATTAATATTAGTTGTCTGCTGGCTATGTCGGTCCGCTAAATCATTAAAGATTAACTGCTGTGTACTGTCTAACTCAAGAATTCCAGGCACTTCTGCTTGAAAACTAGTACCGCGAGGGGCACGATTAGGACGGGGCTCAGTTTGGGTAAATAAGAAAAATGCCAGCACAAAAAGATTTAAGAGGAGTAAACCCGCTATAACAAATCTGTAGAACTTTATCTGATCCATTAGTTGTAGATTTGAAAGGAAATATTGATTGGTTCATTATATAGACTTATTGATTCAGCTTCACTAATTGAAGCCTTATCATTTCGAGTGTATAAGACCAAAACCGCTGTATTCAGAAGAATAATTAAAGCCGCCGCAGCCGCATAATTCTTCCAATTATATATAGGGATAGCCGTAATTTGCCCCTGAATTTCAGCAAACAATCCTGAACGAGGTTCAGCCCTTTGGCTGCCTTTCATGCTCTCGACAACCTCATCGATCCACTTTTCCTTTTCGTTATTCATCTCTTATTCTTTTTGACAATTCTTTTTGAGATTTCCTTCGGTTAGGAGATGTTTTTATTAATTTCAATCGTAGGTTTTCCTTCGCACGTTGCAAAAGAGACTCAACAGCCTTCAAAGAAGTTTCCATAATCTCGGCAACTTCTTTTCGAGATAAACATTCTATATAACTAAGGATGAATGCTGTTTTTTGCCTATCAGGTAAACTGTCCATCACCTTGAAGAGCATAGCGGCTTTTTCTTTTCGTTCAAGTAATACCCCAGGATGATTAAAATCAATGGTTTGAGTGTTAGGGTATGTGCTTTTGAACAAGGCGAATCGATTCTTTTTCTTTAGATAATTGAGTGAGGTATTAACAGTAATTCGATAAATCCAAGTTTCTAAAGAAGAGTCTCCTTTGAATGATGCTGCACCTTTATGCAATTTCACAAATACATCTTGTGTAATCTCTTCGGCATCTCCAACATCCTTCGTATAACTCAAAGCTGTATTGTATACCTTAGCTGAAACACTATTGTATAGCATTTCAAATGCATTCTTATTCCCTTTGACAATTTCTTGAATAATTTGTTTTTCGTTCACGAATATTGACTTGGGTTTTCTCTTAAATGCATTTAATTGAAAAGATTAGCCTTATCTGTACTTGATCGCTGATAAGCACATTCATGGTAGCAGGACTTTCAAAATCCAATGAGAACACCGCTACTTTTTACGGTTCTGTTAATTCTATTTGATTAGACGAGGAATCTCTCCTATTTCTTGCGGTTGCGAAAAGAAAAAAATAAAGCTATCCCCATTGTGATAGCCAAGGCAAAGCATGTCATACGATAAAATAAGTAGTAAGACAGTATTAAGTACAAAGTACTAGGCACAGAGATATACTGACAATCAACACTTTAGCAGTCGCTGTACTTGATACTTAATACTGGGTACTTACTTACTGAGTAGAGAACCTCATTTTTGATCAACACATTGGGAATGCACACCGAAGTTTTAGCTATAAATGCTCCGTATAAACCAATCCAATCAGGTATATATTCACGGGCGGAATCGCAGCTTATTCTTCGACATTTCTTTGCCTTTAGCCCTAGTAACTAATCACCCGTAAGCGGTCATCATTACATGCGACCAAAAATTTATCGTTCCCCAAGGGGATGATATGCTTGACGTCATAAGGCAAAAATAGTCCGCTCAACATCGTGGGGACAGCTTCAAAATCGCCCTCACCTAGCCCCCTTAAAAATAGCCCCACGCCCGCATCAGCTCTTGGGGTTTCGATCTCAGAGACAAATAGATTCCCTCCAATCACAATATCTTGGATACCATCCTGATCAAAATCTTTGATCAAAATATCATTGATCGGTGCCATCTGAGCTTCTCTAGGTAGGAGATGTTTGACAAACTTTCCTTCGCCTTGGTTTTCCCACCAGCAAGAGGCAAAAGACTCTACTTCGTAGCTCAATGCATCAGCCAGTTTATCGGGATTGTAGACATCTTCCAGATTCGCAGAGGCAAATAGGTCGTAGGTCGGAAAATCCTTTTTGAGCATCGGTACTTGTTCTGAAGAACAGCTTTTCCCCCTCAAGGGCACTCGCTCACCAAAGTTGTAATAGCTCAGTACAATATCTTTTTGCCCGTTGGCATCAAAATCTTCATAGTGCACCGAAAAGGGCTCCCCTTCAGATGCATGGTATTTATAATTCTCACCGAGATTGCCCGTAATCAGGTCCTCATCGCCGTCGCCATCTAGATCAGCACTTTCGATACTATACCACCACCCCCTAGTATTTTCAGTTAAAGTCTTTTGGGTGAAGCCGTTCTCAGAATGAGCCAAAACAATAATCTCTTGCCACTCCCCTACCGCGATCAAATCTAGATAACCATTGCCATCATAATCCATCCACTTTGCATCCGTACACATCCCAAAAGCAGCTAAATCACCCTTGACTTCGGCACTGATGTCGGTAAACTTTGCGATGCCTGCTTGGCTATCATTGCGCAATAGATAACTGCTCGCGGCGGTTGGATATTCGCCGGGCATATGTCTCCCGCCAATAAATAAATCGAGATCACCGTCTATGTCAAAATCGCCAGCACTGACCCGTCCACCACTACTATACATCGGAGGCAGGGCTTGAGAAGACGTAAAGTTGCCTTTACCATCATTGAGGTAGAGTCGATCACTGTATTCAAGTGCCCCGGCGGGGAACTCATTGCCTCCGCTGACTACATACAAATCTTGATCACCATCGCCTTCCACATCCAAAAATAGAGCGTGCACATCTTCCTGTTTTCGGTCTATTTTGAAAGCAGATTGCGCTTTGGCTTGATATTGTCCATTACTTTTTTGTAGATAAAGGATCGCCTCGTTCAGCAAGGCGCCCCCCACATAAAAATCCTCCAAACCATCACCATTGACATCCGCCGAAGCGATCGCAGGACCAAATTGGGACATTTTATGAGGAAGTAAAACCTGTAAGAAGTAATCGTCAAATTGATTTTCTTGATGCTGGAAGTCTAGCTTTAATGCATCCGTTACATCTGCAAATACAGGCTTAAAAACGCCTTCCGTGGCAGCTTTAGGATCTTCTGGCTTAATCGAGATTTGCTGATCGAGCTTTGCAAGCGAACGCTTCTCCTCCGAGCCATCTGGCCAATGAATATCTATATCAACTGTTCCTTGATAATCACCTAAGCCAAAATGGAGAATCGCTTCCGAAGTGGAGTACATACCCCGAATATTGGTAAGTTCCTGCATCTGTTGCTCATCACCATAATGGATTGTGATACGTGTACCAAACGGCTGCGCCATATCTGGCTTAAACCGTAGGTAATGGGCTTTATCGCCTTGCTCTTGACTCATATTGCGATAGACAAAAGCGGGAGTATTGAGGTTACTTACCACCAAATCGAGATCGCCATCATTGTCGAGATCGCCGTAGGCAGAACCATTAGAAAAGGAAGGCTCATTGAGTCCCCAGTCTTGCATCACTTTACTAAAGCTTAGGTCGCCATTGTTGCGGAAGGCATAGTTCGCCAAAGGCTCCGAAGGGATGAGCTTCATGGCTTCGTCCAAATCGAGCACATCCCATATACTGACATCGCCAGCATTGGGGTTTTTACGGATATATTCGTCAGCCTTGCGTTGGACGTAGGCCGGAAAAGTGTTAGCAGCATCAGTATTGCGGATATCACGCAATAAGCCATTGGTCACATATAGATCCTGCCAACCATCATTGTCAAAGTCGGCAAATAGATTGGACCAACTCCAATCCGTACTGGGTACTCCAGCCATTTGTCCGATTTCACTAAAATGTAGCTTATGTTCTCCCACGATTCCCTGATTCAAATGCAAAGCATTGAACATATATTGATAGTGCCCACCTTGATTGACGGTCTTCCAAAATGAAGCTGGATTCATCCCACTCATATTGGCTTTGAGGCGATAATTGTCCTCTGCCACCATGTCTAGTACCATCAAGTCTAGCCAACCATCACGATTGATATCTGCGGCATCTACTCCCATGCTGTAATAGGAGATGTGGCGCATACTTTCATAGATCACATTGCGAAATGTGCCATCTTTTTGATTGATATATAAGCGGTCAGGTTGGTCAAAATCATTGGCGAGATAGATATCTACCCAGCCATCGTTGTTGACATCAACCGTGGAGGCAGAGTTAGCGTAGCCTGGCTCTAAAACTCGGGCCTCAGCAGAGACATCAGTAAAACTTTGTCCATCATTACGATAAAGTCTAGGCCGATAAGCTTCCTGCGTCAAATCTGCTCCATATAGTTCGGAGTAATTTCCGGGATTAGGAGGCTGATTGAGCAGAAAAAGGTCTAAGTCTCCGTCTCGATCAAAGTCTAAGAAACTAGCATGTCTCGTACGTGCAGTATCAGCAATTCCATAAACAGAGGCTTGATCTTCAAAGCGGATGATCTTTCGCCCATCATCAGTAGTTTGTTCACCGAGATTGATATAGAGTGCGTTTGCCCTTAGCTCTGGCTGATCATCATATAACTCGCGGGTAACATAAATGTCCAGCCAACCATCTTGATTGACATCAGCCAGTATTACACCAGAAGACCAGCCGCCATTGTCGACGATGCCGCTCTCCTTAGTCGCTTCGCGGAACGCCATGTCCCCTTGATTGAGATATAGTCGATCAGAGACAAGGTTGCCTGCAAAAAACACGTCTTGCAAGCCATCATTATTGAAATCGCCAATCCCAACCCCTCCTCCTCCATAGTAATTGGAGTAGATAAGGATATTATGATCCTTTTCTTCAGTGAGCAGATTGTTAAAATCGATACCAGACTGCTCAGGCGTCAGGCTTTGGAAACGGGTTTGGCCAGCTAGCTGAACACACAAACCCATGACTAACAAAATAAAGCTTAGGCTTTTCAGACTCCACATATTCGATAGTCCTCCCCCTGCCCCCTCCAAAGGGGAACAACCTACGGTTTGCGAAGCAATATCCCCCTTTGGAGGGGGCAGGGGGAGGAAAAACAAACTTATCATAAGCCTAGGCATATCATTATTTAACATCTTAAAAATACAAAAAAAACGTGGCTGCTCCCATAAGGAAACAGCCACGATATCTTTAACAAAAAGTTAAATATTAGTTAGCGTCCCACCACATTTTGGTAGTAAACTCATCAGCACCTTGTCTTGCATTTGCAGCATTGATGTTTTCTTCGTTTACCCCATACTCAGCAGATGGGTAACGTAGACGACGTGGGATCTGGCTATTAGCCTCATTTCCAGGGAAGTCCACTGGAGTCAAAGCTGGGTAACCAGTACGACGTAAGTTTGCATATGCTTCGTACTCATTCCAGAAAGTAGCAGCCCAATATTGCTCACCAATTTGCTCCATAGCATTGGCAGCGTCATAAGGGTTGTTTGTTAGGTAAGCATCAATGTCAGCGTCAGCGATAGCCAAAGCGGGATCATAAAACTCACCCCATTGTTGCATAGCAGCACGTACACCATTTGCATAGTGAGTGGCGGCGTCGCCGCTATGCCATCCACGCTCAGCAGCTTCAGCTAATAATAGCTCTACTTCAGAGTAAGCTTGGAACATCATTGGAGATTCTAACAATGCAATCTGACGGTTGACACGGCTATAAGTTTCAAGATCAGCACCTCCGGCATAATCCACGATTGTAGTGGTCGTAAATCCATTAGGAAGACCTTTTTGAGCTCCACCAGAAGCAACGACACCTAAGACACCAAGGCGAGGATCGCCCATACCGTCCATCCAATCCACAAAAGTAGCAGACAAACGTTGATTGTCATCAGCATTGAATACTTCACCAACACCATTACGGTTGATACCACCAGGTCCGTCAGAGTGACGTACAAGCGCAGACTCACTAAGAGAAGTCATAACTCCACCAGTAGTCGCTTTACCTACGTACTCTTGCGCCAAAGCAGGATCTACTTCAGAACAACGCATCGCTAGGCGAAGCATGAGAGAGTAAGCATACTTTTTCCAGAGGGTAGCATCACCTTCATAAATCAAGTCTCCTGTTACTTCATCAGCACCAGTTCCTACAGCACTAGCTGCTTCGTCTAGTTCCTTGAGCATATCACGGTAGATACTTTCTTGAGTGTCATATGCAGGAGAGAAGTTTGCGTCGATAAAACCTTTTCCAGCTTCTGAATAAGGGATATCTCCGTAGAGATCGGTCATTCTATGAAAGGCCGCGACTCTCCAGATACGGGTAACTTGATAAAGGTTAGCATACTCAGGGT
Source organism: Bacteroidia bacterium (assembly GCA_045106675.1). GTDB lineage: Bacteria > Bacteroidota > Bacteroidia > J057 > J057 > JBCAWW01. Next base: position 8,010 of record JBGCFA010000457.1, on the reverse strand, counting down.
CTCCGGCAGTTTTGTCGAGGATCTCAGTGATCTCCTTAATGTAGTTACGGTATCCACGTTCCCATAGGGAAGCAGAGTAACCTTGGTTGAATAGATACTTATCACCAGACCAGTAATTAGGTAGGGCGGCAAGGTGCTGTACCATCGTTGAAGAATAGATCAAGATAGCACGCCAGTTTTCGTAACGCTCACCTGAAGTCTGCATTTGAGCATAAGACAACAGATAATTGTAGTCAAGCTCATTGATGGCATTTGGGTTGGTGTTCATCTCCGCAAAACCCTCATCACAAGAGCTTAGAGGAAGGGCTACCACCGCCAACAACAAGAGAAACTTATTGATATTTTTCTGAATCAATTTCATTGCTTTCAATTAAAATTTGAGGTTGAGGTTTACTCCATAGCTACGAGAAGCCGGTACACCAAACATCTCTAGTCCCTGAGCATTACCATTGGTATAGGTAGACTCTGGATCAATGTTTTCAGCCTTAGACCAAAGTAGAGCGATGTTACGTCCAACAAGCGATACAGAAATCGCCGCGAAAGGCGTTTTTTCCATAATGCTGTTAGGCAAACTGTAACCAAAACTAATTTGACGAAGCTTAGCAAAGTCAGCTGACTCAACAAACTGATCTGTGATATTGAAGGCTATACGCTGATAGTAATCTTGAGCAGTAACATTAGCACTGATAGACTCATAAACTGGGTTACCATCTGGATCAGTATCAATTTGAGTTACTCCAGAGATTGCTTTGTCGCCATTACGACCGTCTAGGGTTTGGCTATGCAGACCACGTAGGGTAGTATAAGCATTGGTAGCATTGTAGATGAAACCACCAGTCTTCATATCGATCAAGAAACTAAGACGGAAACCTTTGTAGGTAAACTCGTTGATCAAACCAAAAGTATTAGGATGAACACCTGTACCTAAAGCACCGAACTCACCGCGTGTTGGTAAGCCATTCGCATCATAAACCAAGTTACCGGCATCATCAACAGCTTGTGTAAAGCCCATAATCTGGCTATAAGGTAGCCCTACGACATGGTGGATATAAGCATTACGGGTACGGCTTTCTCCAACTCGGATGTCATCAAGACCTGATACTAGACTATCAACAGTATTGTTGTTGCGAGAGAAGTTGAAAGTAACATCCCAGCGGAAATCACTCGTCTTCACAGGCGAACCAGTTAACAATAACTCAATACCTTTATTGGTCATCTGACCTACACTTACAAATGCAGAACCATAACCAGAAGTCTGAGAGATAGAAGCAGGCAGGATATCACCCTGAGTAACTTTGTTGTAGTATGCGAAATCGATACCAAAACGATTGTTGAACAAACGGATATCAGCACCAACTTCGTACTCTGTTACTGTTGGAGGAGTGGGAGCGATCGGAGGTACAGTACCACCGTTGATACGACCCAAAGGACGACCATTTTGTCCACCTACCAAACCGTAAGGAAGCGTCAACTGATAAGGATTGACCGCACCAGCATTCGCTACCTGAGCCCATGAAGCGCGAACTTTAGCAAAGCTAATTGCAGTTGGGAGTTCGACAGCGTCAGACAATACAAAACTCAAAGCAAATGAAGGATAGAATTGCTTATTGTTGAAAGGAATATCAACTCCTACTGGAGCAGTAAGAACAGAGAACCAATCCTGACGACCAGTAGTAGTCAAGTATAGGAATCCACCATAGTTAATCTCAGCTGAATAGAATAGCGAGTTGATCGCTAATTCGCTAAAGCCAAAACCACCATTACGGATAGAAACATTGTTCAAGCTATGTACAAATGGCACTTCCAATGGAGAACCACTTACGCTTACAGACTCATTTTTGCGGTACATCTGGTTACCACCAACAAAGACATCATAACCAAAACCGTTGTCAAAACTTTGATTAGAGCCTAAGAGGAAGTCAGCATTAGTCTCGACGAAACGAGAAATACCTTCATTAATGTTACCTAATGGGCTAAAGGCAGTACCATAAGGCGTCCATCCTTTAGTTTTACGGTTAAAACCGTCCATACCAACACGAGCTTGTAGATACAAATAGTCAGTGAACTCATAGCGTAGTAGGAAAGAACCTAATAGACGCTCTTTGAAGTCATTCTGATAAAACTGATGAGCAGCCCAATAAGGGTTAGTCACAAAGATGTTATCATTGAATGGAAGTTCAGTACCGTCAGCCTGAGCACCTAATTTGTCAGCTGATCCCAACATATCCAATACACTTACGTTTGGAGGAAGAGAGTTGACAGTGTAGTTCGCATTACCTGGAGAGTCAGATAGGCGAGGACGATTCTGTACGTCTTGGCGGCTATAGCTAGCAGTGATGCGAGCTGTCAAGCGCTCCATTGGACGAGCCTGGATGTTGGCAGTGAAAGTCTTACGATTCAAACCAGCATTAGGCACTACATCTTCATTGTCAAGAATAGAAGCAGCAAAGCGGAAACTGTACTTTTCATTACCTCCGGTCAAAGCCAAAGTGTTAGTGAAAGTCGTTCCGGTACGGTAAAAGTTATTGACATTACCTCCAACATTAGAATAAGGGCGAGAAACGCCATCAAACTGCATGACACTAGAACCATCAAGAGGCGCACCCCATGAATAAAGTCCGCTAGTCAATGCCTGCTCTTGTGTTACTGGAGCAACACCGAGATCACCACTACCGTACTCAGTCTGAAAGTTGGTAAAGTCGAGTACTTGGTCAGCCATAAAGTTGGAGTTGATCTCAACACCAATTCCTTTACGATTAACACCACCCTTAGTAGTAATCAATACTACTCCGTTCGCAGCGCGAGAACCATAAAGAGCCGCAGCTGTAGAACCCTTCAAGACAGTCATAGTCTGAATGTCATCTGGGTTTAGAGAAGAAATACCATCTCCTTGGTCAGATCCACCCCACATACCGGCAGAACCGAGATTAGAGTTGTCGATCGGCACTCCATCCACTACAAATAGCGGTTGGTTGTTACCAGAGATCGAACTGTTACCACGGATAGTGATACGAGTAGAACCCGCTTTACCAGTGGCAGGTGAAGAAACATTTACCCCAGCCACACGACCAGCGAGAGAGTTTCCTACGTTTACTTCGCGAGCTTCCACGAAGCTAGAGCCATCTACTTCTGTAACAGAATACCCAAGCGCTTTCTTTTCGCGGGCAATTCCAAAAGCAGTAATGACAACCTCATCTGTGGCGAGACTACCAGAAACCAAAGTGACATCAACAGTCGAGCGACCATCAATATTGACTTGTTGGGTCTCATACCCTAGATAAGAAAATACCAAAGAACCATCTCCGGCGGCTGGGATGCTGAATTTACCAGCATCATCAGTCAGCGCACCTGTAGTAGATCCTTTGACAGTTACGGTTACCCCCACAAGAGGGCCTTCGGTATCGGAAGCCGTTACGGTCCCCGAAACCGTTCTGGACTGGGCGTGTAACCCCAGACTCAACATCATTGCCGCCATAAGCGAGAGAAGTCGCATTGGACTCATCCAGCTGGGCAGACAATTTAGTCGGTTGTTTTTCATAATAGCGTAGTTAGTTAAATAGATGAAAAAGACAACTTATAGTAAATAATTCATATAGTTCATGTTTGGATAATCGGATTACCTGCCTAACAAAAAGTCATGCAAAAGCCCCTGAAACAAGTTTAAATCAGGTTTTTATCAAAAAATAAATTGGAGGAAAGAGTTAGGAAGTAATAGTTTAAGCATGTAATCTAGATAGTAGTTAGAGCAATCACAATTGTCTAATATAGGGATTCTTTTTATTTCGCTCCAATCCTCTATGCTTTTTCTTCGGCAGAATGAGCTAGATCATCGTTGTTTTACAAAGGATTTTCGACAGACGGTTTTTGTATCTTTTCAGCCGCAATTCGTTATAAGAATAAGTCTAATTATTCATGCAAATACATTTCTTTATTTGGGCCAGTCTTTGGCTCGCCCAAATCACCCCAGTCCCTGCTCCACCAACCATAGCATATTCATGGACCAGTGAGATTGATAGTACCCAATTCTTGGAACGCCGGATTCCACCTCCAATAGGCTATAATCGCATAGACGTAGTTGAAAACAGCTTTGCCCATTGGCTACGATTTCTCCCCCTCAAAGCAGGTCGTCCAGACGTCATGCTCTACAATGGCGAGCTCAAAGGCAATCAAAGTGCTCATCACGCTGTGATCGATATTGACGTCGGAAAACGAGACTTACAACAGTGTGCTGATGCTGTCATGCGACTTAAAGCCGAATATGATTATGCGGCTGAGGCATATGACAGGATTAATTTTCGCTTTACAAGTGGAGATGAAATCGCTTATACTAAATGGCAAAAAGGCTACCGCGTTCGAGTCAATGGTAATAAAGTCTATTGGGTACAGACTCACGCTCCTAGTTCTGGATATAGTTCTTTCCGGGCCTATATGAATCTGATTTTTAGCTATGCCGGCACATATTCACTCCATAGAGATTTACCTTCAAAAGCTGACTCCTTCCCCATCCAAGCCGGAGAAATTTTCATCAAAGGAGGATTTCCGGGACATGCTGTCATTGTCGTGGATGTTGCCGTAGATAGCTCCTCCGGAGAACGCTTATTTTTATTGGCTCAAAGTTATATGCCCGCTCAAGAAATGCATATCCTCCGCAATCCTAATGATTCAAAGTTAAGCCCGTGGTATCGTTCCCAGAATGGGCCGCTCAATACGCCCGAATGGCGCTTCCCACCCAATAGTCGGAAGTATTTTCCCTAACAGGGTAGATAGCGAAACGTTCTGCGAAGCAGTAAAAACAAAAGGCTCGCCAAATGGCAAGCCTAAAATATAATTCATAAAGCGAATATCACTCTTCCAGCGTCCTTCGCGCACTGATCTTTTGCTTCTCAATATCAAAGTGTGATTTTGTGGTCTCTAAAATGACAGGATTCTCCACCAATACTTCGGTCCGAAAGTCAAGCAGCAGGTAATAAGTCTTTCCGGCCTCTACAGTAAGATGGTACTGACCTTTTCCCAAAAACCAATATCTCGCATCTAGCTGAAGTTCTCCGGACTCATAGACCTCAAGTTTATGCAGAGTACCTTCCTGAATCGACAATTCATGCCCCATATTGGTAGAAAGCCGAAGGTGAGGATTGATGTCTCCCAAAAATGCGACTGGTCGCAGCACATATATGGTAGCGGTTGTAGAGGTAGAGTCGGTCGGACTAGGATTTGCAACTAGTCCGAAGGGCAGCATAATCATAACTAATAAAAACGAAACGGATAAGATCTTCATACAAATTTATTTAATGTTGAATGATAATGATTATACGCATTCTGTTAGGTCATCGGTATTAAAATCAGCTTAGATTTTCATCTCCTATAGTAGCCTCCGTGATCGCTTGTGGGCCCTTTTTCCTCCTTAGCAACATGGCCTCAGTCTGATTTACTCGACCAATAGCTACCAGTCTTCGACAAATCGCAATCTTTAACCTTGAGGATTTTGCTTATTTAGACCATAAGATGCTGCGCTTACAAAATATCCACAAATCCTACCCCATTGGTCATCAGTCATTGCATGTCCTCAAAGGGATAGACCTTGATATAGATACGGGAGAACTGGTCTCGATCATGGGTTCCTCTGGTTCTGGCAAATCTACCCTTCTTAATATATTAGGTATCCTTGACAACTATGACGAAGGCAACTATTATATCGGAGATACTTTGATTAAGAGTCTTTCGGAGACCAAAGCGGCCGTATATCGCAATCAGTTTATTGGCTTTGTTTTTCAGTCATTCAACCTCATTTCCTTTAAAAGCGCTCGTGAAAACGTCGCACTTCCCCTCTACTACCAAAATGTAAGTCGCCGCAAACGCAATGCGATGGCTGATGAATATCTGGACAAAGTAGGATTGCTCGCTTGGGCTGATCACCTACCGAGTGAAATGTCTGGAGGACAAAAACAAAGAGTTGCCATCGCCCGAGCTCTCATCTCAAAACCTCAGATGATTCTCGCCGATGAACCCACCGGAGCCCTCGATACCCAAACTTCTCACGAAGTGATGGAGGTACTACATAATATCAATGCAGAAGGCATCACCGTAATCATCGTCACCCATGAGCACGATATCGCAGAAATGACCAAACGAGTCATCCACCTCAGAGACGGCCTGATTGAAAGAGAGGAAACAAGAGATCTAATTATTCGTCCGTAGCTAGCTGCTCTGAAAATCATTTACAAACCGCTGGTACTTCAGCTAGTCAAAAAAACTAAATAATGTTTGACCTCGATAAATGGCAGGAAATATTCGAAACGATCCGACGCAATCGGCTTCGTACGATATTGACTGGTTTTAGCGTAGGTTGGGGCATATTTATGCTGGTCCTATTGTTGGGGGCAGGCAAAGGACTTGAAAATGGTATCACACGGGAAATGTCCGCAGATGCCATCAACAGTATTTTCATTTTTCCAGGGCGGACTGCAGAAGCCTATCAGGGCTATAAAGCGGGCCGTAGAATCCGTTTTACCAATGATGATTATGAATTAGTAAAACGTGAAATTCCTGAAGTAGAGTACATTTCATCTCGCTTCTATATCTCGAGCACCACTATCACCTCATACCAGAGCAATTTTGGGAGTTTTAGCATTCGTTGTGTGCATCCCGGCCACCAGCAGGTCGAAAATACCACCATGGATAAAGGGAGATACCTCACAGATCGGGATCTCAAAGAACATCGCAAAGTAGCGGTAATCGGACGCAGAGTGAGAGACGCCTTGTTCGGCGAAGGCGTAGATCCGATTGGTAAAGAGATCAAAATCAGCAATTTCGCGTTCACCGTTGTAGGTGTCAGCAAAGAATCAGTAGCTGACGCAGGCGAAGAAGAAGTGATCTACCTGCCTATCACTAGCGCGCAACGCATTTTCAATGGCAAAAATGAAATCAATCGCATCATCTTCACCATGGGAGATGCGACACTGCACGAAAGCAAAGATATCGCTCGTAGAGTGAGACGGCTATTCGCCGAACGCCACCACTTTGACCCCAAGGACCGACAAGCTGTCTGGATTCGCAACAACATTGAGCAATACCAAGAATTCATCAATGTGATGATCGGTATGCGCATTTTCGTTTGGTTTATTGCCATTGGTACTTTGATGGCAGGTATCATCGGGGTCGGTAATATCATGCTTATCGTCGTCAAAGAGCGCACCAAGGAGATCGGCATTCGTAAAGCTTTAGGAGCAACGCCGAACTCGATCATTGGCCTGATATTACAAGAATCGGTCTTCATTACTACGATATCGGGTTATCTCGGCATTTTGCTCGGGATCGGTACCCTCGAATTATACAACAGTGGCCTTTGGCTGGAATTTTTTCAGCGTTTCAATATGCTTCAAGGCGTTGATTTAGATGCAATCGAGATATTTCATCATCCAGAGATTGATCTGGCTGTCGCCTTTAGGGCAATGATCTTGCTCGTAACAGCAGGTGCTTTTGCAGGATTGATCCCTGCCTATCGTGCCGCGAAGATCAGACCGATTGTAGCTTTGAGAGAAGAATAACTGTTGAGACGCAAGATGTTGCGTCGCAACCCAATAATAACGTTCAACCCCAATGTTCGACCTAGATAAATGGCAGGAAATCATGCACTCCTTGATCAGAAGTCCACTCCGGACTTTTCTGACTGCCTTAGGTATATTTTGGGGGATGTTCATGTTGATCGTCATGATGGGCGCTGGCAATGGTCTGGAGTCTGGCGTGCGCCAGGATATGGGAGGTCGTTCGACCAATAGCTTATTTATCTGGGCGAGGCGTACCACCAAGCCATTCAAAGGTTTTAAAGCGGGGCGGCGTTTTCGCATGACTAATGACGATTACGCAGCCTTGCCTCAATTACTGCCAAAAGCAGAATATATCTGTCCACGCAATGAACTCGGTGGTTTTGGCGGTGGCAATGGCGTAACTCGTGGGAGCAAATCGGGTTCATTTGAAGTAACAGGAGATTATCCCAACATCCGCTATGTAGAG
>JBGCFA010000456.1:0-18883 GCA_045106675.1 Bacteroidia bacterium | reverse complement strand
AAGCTCATCGCTGTCAACCACTTAAATGTTGCTTCTCCAAGGTAAGCTTCCAATTCATCGGCTTGCTCAAGTTGGTAATCGTCCAAACTGATATGAGCTGATTGTCGAATAAATTCTGTTTGTTTTAGGTTTTCTTCGACTGATAAGCCACTATTTTGTAAAGCTTCGATTAGTCCTAGTTGCCCTTGCATATCTGCCGCAACGAGGCTAAAGCATAAGCTCAAAGCATCCTCCCTTTTGTACCATGTTTTTGCTGGCTCTGGACTGATTAAGACTTTGGTTTCCCAGGTGGCAAAGGTCTGGTTAACCCATGGGGCCAGTTTATTGCTATTAGGCTCGACCATATAGCTGCCTTTGCTGAATACGAGCAATTTATGCTTCGGGTACTTTCGGGCTAAGGCATCTAATTCCCAAGGATCGCCTTTTTCGTTATAGCAATCTCGAGGATCATTACGGAAAGTATAGCTACGAATGGCTACGGATTCGTCCTGTAGCATTTTGACCAATTGTCCAAAGAGGCTAGCTGCCGGACGATTAGCTTCGTTCTCGTCGATTAGGACGAGATATTCGGTATCAACCTTTTGCGTATTGTATTTCAGACTTGGCAGCCCACCGCTTCGTACGGTCGCGTAGAGCGTACTAGGGATATCCAAACTTGTATGTACTCCACTTTGGCGTTGAGCCATGCTTTGGGCTAAGTCAAAGAAAGCAGGCTCTGCTTCCAGTTTGATATCTGTATCGGCATGAGGCAAAGCATATTCGCCCTCATCACTCGCCAAAAACCCTCTTTGAAAGTGTAGGCGATAGGTCGGCGTCTCACAAAGTTTCATCAATCCTGCCACCATGACAATGAGTAGTACGGAAAAGAAGAATAGGTTGAATTTTGTACTTCGCTGCCGCTTCTCTTGAATAATCAAATTTTTAGCAGCCAGCTCATTTGCGCTATTCTTGGGTGGCAATAACAAAAAACTACTGCGGTGTTCTGCTTTTAATTCTGGCGGGCCATCCGGATAATATAGCGTGACTAATACTTCATAGCTGCCCAATTGCTCCTGACTAAAGACTACTGAACTGCCCTCAGATGTTGAAATCAACTCGCCCTCTTTGTAGAATTCCCACTTCACCGAGAGATTCTTATTGATGAATGGCAGCATTGCCATAAAGCTGATCGCAGCTTTTCCTTCCTTAAGTGTGGGGATGCTTATGAAATCTGCGCTCTCAATAGGCGGATATTCGATTTCGAAAGGGGCGGCAGCTTGGCGAAGGGCTGATGAGACTGCTGTTGCTTTTTGCTTATATGTAAATTTTCCAGGAACGGAATAATTGAGTTTCGCCAGTATTTCCTTGCCTGGATCAGCTTTTTGCACAGATTGGAAAATCCCAAAGAGCATCAACATCAGGATGCCTGCCGCGACATAGGCCATCGTTTTTTTACGCCTCAGCGAACGCTCAATTTCATCCTCCGGATTTGGGCGTTCCGCGCTAGCGGGCTCCTCAGTAAAAATTGCCTCATCCAAATACTGCTCGATAATCTGACTAACCACCGCTTGTTCATCTTCATTCTGAGCAATCAATGGAGTCAAAATTTGCTTTAATGCACTAGGATCATCAAGATATTGACCTCCCAATTTGAGCAAAACCTCTTGTATGCGCATTTGCCTAGCGGGATCTAGTTGGAATCCTGCCTGTTCGAGTTGGATGAGCAAGTGCTGGAGTGGAAATGAGGTCGTTTTCATGGGCGTCCTATTTGAGATTCGATCGCTTTGAGGTCTTCTTGGCTTTTGGCTAAAACGCTATAACTCATACGGAGGGTTTGCCGTTGCGCGGAACTAAGATTTTGCAGATCAATTCCGGGAGCGATAAAGTCGTTTAATTCGAGTACCCGCAGCCAAGCGATAAGTTCAGCGGTGGCAGGCTTTTTTTTACGTACAGCTTGGCGTATTTGTTGAAAATGCTCGATCAATTGATAGTCTGCATAATCGGTTTGATCGCCAAAATGACTTCTTACGATTTCCAAAAGGCGTTGTGGAGGCGGAAAAGGGATATGATAAAACACGCAGCGCCGCAAAAATGCTTCTGGCAAATTTTTCTCTGAGTTGGAAGTCATGATCATGACGATCCTTCGATCTGGATGACGCCCGATCCTTCGATTGTTGGCTTCTTTGATCTCAAATTCCATGTTTTCAATTTCATGGAGGATGTCGTTGGGGAAATCCCGCGGTGCTTTGTCTATCTCGTCAATCAGTACAACGGAGGATCGGGTTTGGGAATCCTGAACAAATTGTCCGCTTTCGATTTCAGTCTGTTGGGTAAGGGCGATGGCTTTGCCTAATGCTCGTAGTTCAATATAATTTTCGGTTGCTGGGGCCGCTTCTGCCTGAATCTTTTTGATGTTGGCATCGTGAAAGTGCCGCATTGCGTCATAATGATAGAACATATCCTGAGCTACGGCTGTCGTTTTGGTGTGGAAAACCAAAGGTTCAGGCAAAAATTCAGGCTGTTGCTGATGCAAGTCCCAAGCGATTTTATAAGCCAATCGGGTTTTTCCAGTGCCTGGTTCTCCCGTCAGCAAAAGAGGTTGATTGAGACTGATTGCTACCGAAACCGCGCCTGCTAAGGCTGGATCCATGATATATTGATCTGGAGAAACCGATGATGAGCCTTTCGGAAGCTTGGAAAAATCAAATTGGAAGTGCTGCACGAAATTGATTAATGAGGTTTATGTCTAAATTAAAGGTTCTATTGAAGCTACACAATATGAAATCAAGTGTATTCCTGCTCCTTTTGTTATCGGGCCATTTTCTCTGGGCTCAGTTGCCTGATTCTTCCCGTCTGCCGTTAGTTACGATCTCTACGACACAGCCGATCATCGATCAAGCCAAGACGATGGCTGATATGTGTATTCGCTATGCCGGGCCAAACGACTGGACGTTCTCCACGGGAGACTGTAATGACTACGACGGCAAAATCGGCATCGAAATCAGAGGATCTTCCTCTCAGTCGTTTGATAAAAAGGGTTATGGTTTTGAAACGCGTAATGCTGATAGTAGCAATCGCAATGTCGAACTCTTGGGCATGCCTAAGGAAAATGACTGGATATTGCATGGGCCTTATAGCGACAAAAGCTTGATCCGCAATGCTTTGACTTATGAGATCGGTCGAAGTATGGGTAGATGGGCTCCCCGAACTCGCTTCGTAGAACTGAGCATAGACGGAAATTATCAAGGGGTCTATGTGCTCATGGAAAAAGTCAAGCGAGACAAAAACCGAGTAAACATCGCCAAACTAGATGAGACCAATACCGATCCACAAGACCAGACTGGTGGCTATCTGCTGAAAATTGATAAAACGACGGGCGCATCTCCTACCACTACCTGGCAAGGCAATTTTGGTGATCTATTTCAACTAGAATACCCCAAAGAGGGAGAAAGTCTTCCCGAACAATTAACCTATATCCGCGATTATATTACAGAATTTGAACAAAGTTTGCGTACTCTCCAGTTTGTTAATGATGACAGTCTCGGTTATCGCCAGTATATCGAGCCGAACTCTTTTATCGACTTTTTGATCGTCAATGAACTGAGCAAAAATGTGGATGGCTACCGTCTTAGTACTTGGCTGCACAAGGACAGAGAGGGTAGAGGAGAGGACCGATTGCAGATGGGGCCATTGTGGGATTTCAATTTAGCCTTTGGCAATGCTGATTATTGTACTGGCGGTGCGCCCCAAGGCTGGGTACTCAACTTCAATCGCTTTTGCCCACAAGATGGCTGGATTGTCAACAATTGGTGGGATCGCTTACTTTCTGATCCTCGTTTTCAGGAAGATTTAATCAATCGTTGGAATGAATTACGGGTGAATGAGCTTTCTGAAGCGACCTTACTAGGCAAAATTGATCAGATGGTAGCGGAAATTGGACCGGCCTCCCAACGCAATTTCGATCGTTGGGGGACATTAGGTCAGTACGTTTGGCCCAACTATTATGTCGGTGATACTTATCTACAGGAGATCAACTATCTCAAAAACTGGGTAAGAGATCGCTTGAAATGGATGGATGATAATATCGAGGACATTAGCTATCAAGTAAATGGGAGCTTTAGTTTTGGTGCAAGCTTAGATGTTTATCCCAATCCATTTACTGATGATTTGACGTTCAATTTGCAATTCAATAGCGAAAGCGATGTACAATTGGCGATCCGCAATATTTCAGGCCAAATAGTCTATAGCAATAGTCTCGATGTGCCCAGAGCGACCTTTTATACATGGCATTGGGATGGCCGCGACAATCAAGGCAATGTTTTACCGACAGGGCTTTATTTTTTGAGCTTGCAGCTGAACGATGAAACTGTGGCGGCCAGAAAGCTGCTCAAATACTAAAAGAATCAAATGCCTTCAATCAAAAAGGTCTGGATAGATACAGATGTCGCCATTGGTATGGGCGATCCTAAACAAGGTTTTGCCGATGTGGATGACGCTTGGGCGATGGTACATTTATTTCATGCCGATCATATCCAAGTAAAGGGAGTAAGCACGGTGTTCGGTAATACCGATATTGAAAATGCCACTCGTCTCGCCAATGAAATTTGCGAACGCTTTGCACCTTACCCAGTTCCTGTTTATCGTGGTGCAGCGGCAGCTTTGGATTTGGAAGCCATCGGCACCAATGCTGGAGTAGAAGCCCTAATTGTCGCTTTAGAGCATGAATCTATGCACATCATGGCCATTGGGCCTGCGACTAATGTTGCGCACTGTTTGCTGCTGAGACCAGATTTAGCTACTCAGATTGAGTCAGTAGTCTTGGTGGCGGGTCGCCCTAGTTTAGATGATCATTTTCGCGTAAGCGAACGCCACGACCCAGCTTTTCCAGACTTGAATTTTGATCTGGATCCAAATGCATTCCGGATTTTGCTGCAGTCCAGGGTTCCAGTGGTCTTACTGCCTTTTGAGATTTCTCACAAAACTTGGATCAATCAGGCTGATTTGGATCAGGTAGCGAGCTTTGGAGAAGTTGGTAAATATCTGGCCGAGAATTCTCAAGATTGGTTGGACCTTTGGCAAGATTTCGGCTGTGAAGCTTTCAATCCATTTGATATTTTGGCGAGTGCCTATCTGGTAGATGAAAAAGGATTTCAGTATGAAGATTTACCCTATCAGATCGTTCTTGCTTGGGATGACACGATTGCTGCGGGAGAAAATCCTAAAAAACGCGTTAAACCCTATTTATTGCTTGACAAAGCTCTTAGATCGAGTCGGAAAATCAGATATTGTCATACTCCGCCAGAAAACTTTAAGGAGGATTTGTTGAAATATCTATCAAAACAGTAATTTACGCTTTGCAAGCCTCCTCAATTAAGCTAATCAATGAACTTTTTCCTCAACGCAGACGAACCCGAAGCGCTGGCATCTTATCTCTTGGAGCATAAATTTATTGCCCCCGACGAAAAGATCGTATCAGCCGCCATACCGGGGGAGGGTAATATGAATTATACCCTTCGCATCCGGACCAATTTTCGATCCTTTATCATCAAGCAAAGTCGAGACTATGTCGAGAAGTATCCTAGTATTCCCGCTCCTCGCGAACGCGCGCTCATAGAAGGACAGTTTTATGAGTTGACTCAGTCCAATCCTAAGTTGAGAGAGTATCAACCCGAAATCAATGCCGTAGATCCTGAAAATAGCGTAATCCTCCTTGAAGACCTCGGACAGTCCAATGATCTTAGCTTACTCTACAAAGAAGAGAAAGAAATTGATCTGGATGATCTTCGTGGCTTGATTGACTATATCAGCGAATTACATAATCAATTCAATACCAGTACAGTCGATGCTCGTATCAGTAATATGAAGATGCGTGAATTGAATGCTGAACATATCTTCAATTATCCTTTTCTGGAGGATAATGGCTTTGATCTTGATAGCATTACACCCGGCTTGCAGGCAGTAGCGATGCGCTACAAAAAGGATGAAACTTTTAAGGCAAAGGTCAAAGACTTGAGTAAACATTATCTGACCGATGGTAAGACGCTTTTACATGGCGACTTTTATCCTGGTAGTTGGCTCAAGACAGATAATGGAATCAGAGTGATTGATCCTGAATTTTGCTTTTTCGGCCCTGCCGAATTTGATATTTCTGTGATGATTGCCCACATGAAAATGGCTCAGCAAGACCCAAGCGTAGAGGCTGAAATCATGGCTCTTTATGTAGAGCCTGCTGGATTTTTTACTGCCTTGATGGAGCAATTGGTAGGGATCGAGATTATGCGCAGGATTATTGGTTTGGCTCAGTTGCCACTCAGTCTTTCATTGGAAGAGAAGGAATCTTTACTGGAAGAAGCCTATCATTTAATCATAGGTTGAGGTAAATTCAGTCTTGTAAGCAACTCCGACTTTTGTTTCGCCGATCTTAGGTAAGACATAAGCCACCAAGACTACTACTTTATGCGCTGTAGGCAATTGATTTTGCTGTTCCTGTTGAGCCCATCGCTACTATGGGCACAGGATATCCTTCAAAGGCAAATTACTCTTAATATTGACTCAGAGACTCCTGAGGCGGTTTTGAGATTGATTGAGACTGAGAGTAAAATCCCCATTTTCTTTCAGGATGCCGTTCTGCCAGCAGAACTATATAGTTTAAACGTTCGCGATCAAGCGCTAGGCAAAACTCTCACAGAATGGCTGAGTCCGCTCGGTTTGGGCTTTGAAGTATATCAAAACCAAGCAATTATTGTTGGGCCAATCGAGCAATTGGCGCGATCTTACAATCGAGAATATTTTCTTGAGCAGTATCAGTCTGCAATTAGCAATACCGACACATTGCGAGAAAGTGCTTACCTCTTTATAGGAGAGGAAGCCAACGCTCCGGCAAATGGAATGGCTATCATTAAAGCCGTGGTCTTAGATGCCGATTCTGACTCACCTGTAGAAGGGGCAAGAATTACTGTAGTAAGCAACAAATCGATATTAAGATCTGACGCTGAAGGAGAGTTTGTCATGCAATTGCCGCTAGGTGATCATTTTTTACGAATCGAAACGCCCAATTATAGCCCATTCGAACAAGCGGTCCGAGTCTTGTCTGGGGGAGAAATAGAATTCGCTTTAGATGCGCCATATTATAGCTTAGACGAAGTTGAATTGTCCGCGCGTTCTGCTGAAAGCAACCTCCGATCCGTACAACCTGGAATCATCCAGCTAAGCATGAATGAGTTACGTGAAGTACCGACTCTGATGGGCGAGGCCGATATTATCAAAGGATTGCTGGTACAGCCGGGCATCAGTACGGTAGGGGAGGGCGCCACGGGATTCAACGTCAGAGGAGGCAATATTGACCAAAACCTGATCATGCAAGACGGAGGAATGGTTTTTAACTCCTCGCATATATTGGGCTTTTTCTCGATTTTTAATGCTGATGCAATCGAAGGTATCACTCTTTATAAAGGTCATATTCCGGCTCAATATGGCGGAAGAGTGGCTTCGGTACTAGATGTCGAAACCAAAGAAGGTAATTATAAGAAACTAAAAGGCTCAGGTGGTCTTGGTTTGATCTCAGCTCGGATGATGCTAGACGGTCCCATTGTCAAAGACAAAACCTCTTTTACCATAGGAGTGAGAAGCTTTTTCCCTGCATGGGCGATGCCACTCTTTGAGGGCAGGCCTGAAATTCGGCAAAGTTCCGCCTTTTTTGTCGATGGTAATTTCAAAATAGATCATCGCTTTAGTCCAACTTCTACATTGAGTTGGTCCAACTATGCGAGCTATGATTTCTTTAGATATGCGCGTGAATATGGATTTGATTGGACAAATCAGATGAGTAGCCTAGTATGGCGCAATCTAGTTTCAAGTAAATGGTCTTCTACTACCACTTTGACGGCTGGTAACTATGAAAGTGGCCTCTTCAATCCGGATGGTCCATCGGCATTTACCTTAAATACTGGTATCCGTAACTACAAAGCCAAGCAGCAATTTTTGTGGGCTCCTAATAGTCGTACCAGTCTATTTATAGGTGGAGAGGGCGTTTATTATCAATTGATTCCTCAGACTTTGAGCCCCCGTGGGGAACAATCTGCTGTAGGTATCCGAGAGATTGATGGAGCCCAAGGCTTGGAATCAGCTGCTTATGCAAACTTAGAGTTTTCAGTAACGCCCTTGATTGGCTTTTCTGTTGGTTTGCGGTATTCCTCGTTTCATAATCTAGGTCCTGGACAAAGTTTTGTTTATGGAGCTGATAGTCCTATTCGAGATGAATTTATTGTTGATACTTTGTCATTTGAAGCCGGGCAAACTACGCAGTGGTATGGTGGTTTTGAACCAAGAGTTTCAGCTCGTTTTCTGCTAGACGAAAGTAGTTCTATCAAATTGAGTTATGGACGGCATCGGCAGTATGTGCATTTGATTTCCAATACCAGTGCCGCCACTCCTGTCGATATATGGCAACTCAGCGATCAATATATCCAACCGCAGATATCCGATAACTTTTCTTTGGGCTACTTTAAAAACTTTGGCTCTGGGCAATGGGAAACCAGCATTGATTTTTATTATCGGGACATTAGTAGTGTTGTAGAGTATAAAGACTTGCCGACAATCTTACTCAATGAGCATCTTGAAACCGAACTGATTAAGGGAGAAGGCAGAGCCTATGGCACCGAATTTTCCCTCAAACGTAATGTTGGTGTCTGGCAAGGAGAAATCTCCTATACATTTTCGCGTTCGCTTAGGCGTGCAGAGGGAAGCTTCCCTGATGAGGTAATCAATGAGGGAAATTGGTATGCCTCCAATTTTGATTCACCTCACAATGTCAATATTGGTTTAAGACGTAAAGTGCGCAAGAGTCAGTTACTCTCGATCAATTTTGTCTATCGCAGTGGCCGTCCCATTACAGCGCCAATAGGCGATTATCGGATTGGTGCGGTTGATGTACCGCATTTTTCGCCGCGAAATTTATTTCGAATACCGGACTATCACCGCTTGGATCTTGCCTATACCTTTAAGCCAGACTTAATTCGTCGTAAGGCTTTAAAAAGCGACTTCACCATTGCTGCCTACAATCTGTACTTCCGCAAAAATCCGTTTTCCCTTTATTTTCGAAAGTCGGATTCGGGTATCCCGGAGACTTATCGATTGGCTATTTTAGGAACAGTATTTCCTTCATTCACCTGGAACTTTAGATTTTAATGGACATGAGGGCAAAACATAAATGGTACATAGGTATAGCGGCTTCAATAGGACTGCTTTGCTTTAGCCTTACTGCCTGTGTTGATTTGATTGAGATAGAAACCCCTATCGAAACAGCGGAACGCAAAATTGTCGTGCAAGGACTCATCACCGATGGGCCAGGACCCTATGATTTTTCCTTTTTCTATACAGCAGCTAGGGGACGTAGGCAATTCGATCCATTTTCTCCTTTGGAAGCATATGTGCGTGATGATGCGGGAAATGAAGAAGCTTTGGAGTTTGTAAAGCCAGGTGAATACGTTCTGCCCGGCAGTATCATCAAAGGACAAATAGGTCAGACTTACCAACTCTACTTTAGGAGCGAAAATGGGGCGGAATATCTGTCTAGTGAAGAAACTATGCAGCCAGGCCCTAAGCTTGATAGTATATATGCAGAGGTGCGATACGAAGAGAATGCAGGTGGACTCGATGGGCTTAGCGCTACTTTGTTTCGTTATATCATGCGGATTTATATAGATGTCGATCTTTCTGGCAATGAAAATTCTCCTTTGGTTCGCTGGGATTATCAGCGATGGTTTCGATTTACAGAACCAACTCAACCAGATAATCCATTATTTGTGCCCAAATCGTGTTTTGTATTTGATACACCTACCGAAAACCGAGTGGCCATATTCGATGGCAGTCAAGCAAATGGAGGTAAATGGCAGAGGCAAGAAGTGGCGGCAGTATTAGCTGATTTCAAGTTTGCCGAAGGAAGTGTAGTTGCTTTAACCCAATACTCGCTCACCGATGCTGGCTTTAACTATTGGCAGAAAGTAGATCGAGTCGTCAATCAAACGGGAACTATTTTTGATAGCCCTCCGGCGAGTATTCGGGGAAATATTTCAAATGTAAACGATAGTTACGAAGAGGTACTGGGCTATTTTCAGGCATCGGCTGTGGACACATTATTTCTGCGGCAAAATCGGCAGGACTTAACCTCAACCGTGATCCCTTTTTGCGCCTCAGCGAACGCTAACTTTTATTTCTCTGGAGGTAATCCATGTGGTAATTGCTTACAGATTCCCAATAGCACCCTAGAAGAACCCTCATTTTGGAATTGATATGAAAGCACTTGGGCAAATCATGATCTGTTTATCACTCTTGGCAACTTGCTTTATCAGCTGTCTTGATGTGGTACAACTAGATTTGCCAACAGAGAATGAGATCGGTCCATATATTGTCGAAGGCTTGATAACCCAAGGAAAGGGGCCTCATCGGGTGCAGGTATCTCGCGTTACTCCTATCGGGATTCGTCGTAATACCCCAGCTTCGCTAGATGAAATCTGGATTGAAAACAATCATGATCAAAAGGAGTTTTTAGTGTCTTTGGGAGATGGAATATTTGAGTTAGAAGGGACGGAGATTGAAGGGATAATTGGCGATGAATATCGCTTGCATTTCCGAACCATTGACGAACAAGAATACGTATCCGATTGGGAGAAACTCTTGCCTGTCTCTAAAATTGATTCTTTATACTTCGAACGATCCTTTGAAGATCGTTTTACCGATGAAGGCTATTTAGTTGGCAAAAACTTTCTAGATATCTATGCCGACATCAAACTTACCACATTGCCTGAGAGTCCCTTTATGCGCTGGGAAACCGAACGTTGGTGGTTGTTGAATGAATTTATTCGTCCTTCTCCTCCTTCTAAGGCTTGTTATGTCAAAGACCCATTGCTCAACAATAATCGTATCCAATTATTTGATGGGCGAGGAGTAAATGCTGGAATATGGAAGCGACAATTGATTGGAAGTGTGGAAGCTGATTTTCGTTTTTTTGAAAAAACTTATATCAATCTCCATCAATTTTCCCTAACGCCTGAAGCTTTCGCTTATTGGCAGAAGTTGGACAAGGTCGTCAATCAGAGTGGAGATATTTTTGATACGCCTCCAGCAGCAATTCCGGGCAATGTACATAATGTGTCTAATGCCAGTGAATTGGTATTGGGCTACTTTGGAGCATCCGCAGTTGATACTTTTCATCTTCCTATTTTTAGGCAAGATTTAGGGGTTCGCGTAGATTGGATTTGCAGCTTGCCCGGCATAAATGACAGATACTCTATCCATCCGTGTTTCCAGTGTCTAGTTGTCCCCAATAGTATAGCTGAAAGACCTGATTATTGGTAGTATGCAGGCAAAACCATCATATAGGCTTCTCTTTATTGTTTTGAGTTTGTGGCTAGGGAGTTGTATTGATCAAATTGAATTAGAGATCGATCCCGAGCAGAACCCTGAATTATTGGTCGTTGATGGCCTAATCACAGTAGGAGAAGGCCCTTTTAGGATTCGGATATTCAAAACGGCAGCAAGGGGAGAAAGTCGTTTCAAACCAGCGTTGGTTGGGGAGGCATTTGTGCAAAATGATCTGGGCCAATCGGAGAATTTGATCGAAGAAGAGCCTGGAATATTTTTGCTAAAAGGGGAAACGATCAGAGGAGAAGTGGGCCGTAGTTACCAACTGTTTTTCCGGCTTTCGGATGGACGCTCTTATCAATCTAGTCCGGAAAAACTACTGCCCGTATCTAAAATCAAACGAATGTATACGGATGTTGCCTACGAGGAACAATATGGGGAAAACGGAGAGCAAATTTTTCGCAGCTTTGCTAAGTTTGAAGCTGATTTGACGCTGTCTTCTTTAGCTGAAAGTCCATTTATGCGCTGGGAAGTAGAGCGGTGGTGGAGTATTCGAGAACCAATCCGCCCACTTACTCCTACCAAAACCTGTTACATTCCTGATCCACCTAGGCGAGAAGGTATTCAGTTGTTCGATGGTAGAGGGATTACTAATCCTGAGTGGCAGGGGCAAGAAGTCGCCTCTATCCAGATTGATTTCCGCTTCTATCAAAAATCCTTTGTCAATATTTATCTCTATTCACTTACAGCAGAGGCTTTTGAGTATTGGGGAAAAGTCGATAGAGTGATCAATCAAACTGGCACTGTTTTCGATTCTCCTCCGGCTGCTGTGGCTGGCAATGTAACAAATGAAGCTGCTCCCTCCGAGACCGTTTTAGGATACTTTGGCGCTTCTGCGGTTGATTCTTTTTTCCATCCAGTGTTTAGACAAGACTTAGCAGTCTATCAAAACATTCAATGGCTCTGTGCGCTACCAGAGTTTCGCAATTTCTTTGGTCAACGCGACCCTTGCAATGATTGCTTAGATATACCTCAGTCTCAAGTAGAACGTCCTTACTTCTTTGATCAATGAATAAATACGCACTCCTCATCTTTGCAATCTGCTTCCCCTTTTTGTTAGTCGCCCAAACTGATGCAAAAGCGGAACATCTCGAAGTAGTATTTGATAAAGGCTTTTATGTAGCGGGAGAAAACGCTTGGTTCTCAGTCTTTCTGGATCAATCAGGGCACGATACACTCAGTGGGCTAGTGCATTGCGAACTCTTAAGTCGATCAGGAGAAGTCTTGCTCTACCAACAACTCAAAGTTGAATCAGGACACTGCAATGGCGATTTTTTCATTCCTCCAACTTGGCAAGAAGACTATTACCTATTTAGAGCTTATACGGTCTGGAACTTAAACTTCTCACCCCAGCAAATCTATACGCGTTATCTCCCAATCTTCAATATAGATGAGCAGATGATCGACGATAGCACCACGATTTCATCGAACGCTCAACTACTGACTAAGGGAACATGGCAGATTGACATAAATACTGATCAAGAGACTTATCAACGAAAAGATAGCATCAGTCTCACCATTAAGATTCAAGACGAAAATGGCTTGCCTATAAAAACTCCCGTCAGCTTAGCCGTTACTCAACAAGGCCTCGTTTCAAATGGCCTAGATAATCAGCTCGAACCAGCGGCCAAGGCTCAAAATCTGCAATTTATCAAGCAATATGAGCGTGAACAGGCGATGAGCTTGCGTGCGGAGATGTTTGATGTACTTTCTCAGCAACCGATGAACGCTGATTTTTTGGCCGTCTACCTCGTCGAAACGCAAGAATTCCAATTTAGTAATGCCAAAAATGCTAAGGTCGAAGCGAGCCTTCCCGACTTCTATGGGATGGGAAGCCTTCAATTGTATGATAGAGGAGCGCAGAAAAAATATGTGCCACGAATCACACAAATCTATCCGCGAGAATTTATTCAGACCACTCCTGATTTTCCCGATGCCCAACCAAGTCGGTCCGCGTCCGTGATGCAGTATCTATCCGCGATGGCTTCTCGTAGAGACTTTGCCGAGTTATTTGGCATCTCTCAGCCTATTCCCGTGCCGGAACGCGCTGCCGAAAAGGATAACTTAACTCCTGATCGTTCTTTTGTCCTCAAAGACTATATCCCTTTTAAGGACATGGAGACTTTCATTGTTGAAGCAATGAATACCGTGAAAATTGAATCTCTTCACGAAAATCAAAAAGCACTAAGCTTATTGGAAGAAGAAAGTAATCAACGCTTTCTCGGACCTCCCATGTTTTTGATCGATAACTATATCACCTTTGATCCGCAAAAGATATTTGAAGTTCCTTGGAAAGAAATCGAACGAATTGAATTATTCACCCTTAATCGGAACCTGGGAAGCACCTTTGGGCCATTGGGTTTCAATGGAGTATTCGCAGTCTATACACGCCGTTTAGAAGCGCCTAAAACGATTTTAGAAGATCCTCACAATCTGTCATACCAAGGTTTTTATCGGCCGCGTGAATTTGCTCAGAGCCTTGCTGTAACCAATGCGGAGACGCCTGAATTTAGACCTCAACTTTATTGGAATGCGAAGCTGATCCCTGATGAAAATGGGGAAGTTCGCATCACTTTTAAGCATTCAGATGACCTTGGAAATTTCAGGCTGAGAGTGATGGGTTTTAATGGAGAAAGCTCTTGGGGACTGCAAGACGCTGCTTATAAAGTAAGTTTTGATGGCTTATAATATTGGGAACGCTTGAATTGGTTTGGAGTTTGCATGTGAATAAACTTAGATTATTCACACAACAAATCTTCAATGATAAAAAAAGCTGTAATACCGGCTGCGGGCTTTGGTACCCGCCTCTTGCCTGCTACTAAGTCTCAACCCAAAGAGATGCTCCCCATCGTAGATAAGCCTACCATTCAATATGTAGTGGAGGAAGCGGTTGAATCAGGGATTACTGATATACTAATGATTATCGGTAAAGGCAAACGTGCTATCGAAGAGCATTTCGATCGCAATTTTGAGCTTGAGGCTGCTTTAGCCGAGAAAGGTAAAGAGGAGTTGTTACGTCAAATCAAGCATATCACCGAATTAGCTGATATTCATTTTGTTTGGCAAAAAGAGCTAAATGGATTGGGGGATGCAATTCGTTATGCCCGTCATCACGTCGGCGACGAACCTTTCGCGGTATTACTAGGCGACAGTATATTGTCCTCCAAAGATCAGGTGCCCATAACTCGCCAACTTATGGATATATACGATCGCTACCAAGCTCCTGTGGTCGCATTAGAGGCTGTTGATCCTAAATTGGTATATCGTTATGGTGTAATTGGTGGGAAGGAGATTGATAAGCGTATCTATCGAGTAGAGGAGTTTGTGGAAAAACCTGCTATTGAAGATGCGCCTTCTAATTTAGTGATTGCAGGCCGTTATGTGTTTACATCTGAGATTTTTGATTATCTCGATAAGGTCGGACGAGGCAAAAACAATGAAGTACAGCTCACTGATGCTATGGCCAATATGCTCACAGAGAAAGCTATGTATGCCCTTCATTTTGATGGCGAGCGCTTTGATGTCGGCAATAAATTAGACTTTATCAAAACGAACGTAAGGTTTGGACTAGAGCGTCCTGAAATGAAAGAAGATCTCAAAAGCTGGATTAATGAACTTAATATCCAACTCCAAGCCGATATTGATTAGACGCTGTGTTTAAAATAACTTCTGGTTTTTTGCGTTCGCTTGCAAAGCGTGAAAAAAATAAACTTTCGATTATGGAGCAGTATCCTAGCTAAGAATCGATTTATTATACCTCAACTCTCTGCTTAAATGCCGCAGAGATTACGCTGCATAAGATTGACGATCATAGTACTATTTCCGAATTAGTACTATGATTTGTTGATGTTTAGGGTGTTCTGCTTCGCAGAACGCTAGGCCTCCCATTGAATACTTTAATTGAATCCTTGCATCTTGATGAGTCATTAATAGGGCCCACAATGTATGGGTTTTGATCCTGAGTCGATTCCCGCATAACCCCACGATGCCTTGAAGCGTTCCGCGAAGCGGGTAGGTAAAATCATGGGGCTGCAAATACCTCTAATAAAATGTCATCGGATATTTCACATGAAATTCATGAAATGTGATATCTAATTCAGACTCACCTTAGGTATGTAAACTTAAGCGATTACTAGAAACCCTTACATCGGTTCAATATTTGGCTTAATCAGCACAATACTTCATCTAATTTGGATGTTGGGTTTGGGTATGTATTCACATTTGAAAAGTTTATACATTGTAATTTATTTGTGTAAAACATAATAGATTACCATGATTAGAAATATTTGCCTCTCCATGCTGCTATTGATTAGCTGGAATTGGATTCAAGCCCAGTATGGAAATTATACCGCTGGAGATGGAGCTGGAGCTGGTATTACAACTGCAGACTCTGTTACCATGGTGGGAGATAGTGCGGGTTATAACCATTATTCAGGACTCCATGTCACCTTCTTTGGATACAAAGCCGGTTTTTCAAATACCACTTCATCTGATAATACTTTTATCGGAAATAATGCCGGTTATTCCAATACCACTGGAACTGACAATGTTTACATCGGTAAACGCGCTGGATATTCAAGTACAGCAACCGACAACACCTTTATCGGAAATGAGGCTGGAGAAAATAATACTACTGGCAGCGACAATACCTTCATCGGAGAAGAGGCTGGACAAGAGAATACTACAGGGCGAGATAACACTTTTGTAGGGGAAGATGCTGGGTATAATAATACAGATGGAGATGACAATACGTTTATCGGTTCTACTGCTGGACGTACTAATACCTTAGGCTACCGCAATACTGCAGTCGGCAATGAAGCCGGTTATGATTTCAGTACTGGCTACCGCAATACTGCTGTGGGAGATTCTGCAGGAGTAGATAATGGCGAGGGCTTTCACAACACCTTCCTTGGGCAAGCCGCGGGAGCAGCCAATGAATTCGCTGATTATAATACCTTTGTCGGGAAGAGTGCAGGCTGGGACAACAACCGAACCAATTCAACAAGCAATGCCAACCGGAATACTTATCTGGGCGCTTATGCAGGATATACCAATCGAGAAGGGGAAGATAATGTCGGGATGGGCGCATTTTCTGATTTTGACAATACTGTCCGGAGTCGCTGCACCTTCATCGGAGCCGATATCGATGCAAGAGCCAATGATGTGACGATTTTGGGATATAGTGGAGATGTCGATGGCCAATACGGGATTGGCATCGGACAATACACCGATATAGAGGCCACCAGTTCAATCGGCATTGGCTATGGTGTTATTACAGAATCAGGGAGCAATGCTTCTATTGGGATCGGATATGCAGCGAATATTTCAAACGCGGCGGCGGATTCTGCAATCCTGATTGGGCCGAGTGGCGAGATCAGTGCTCGCTCTGCGATCGGCATAGGCCGCAATCTCAACATCTCTGGTGCCTATGGAGTAGGGGTCGGGCAAATGGTTGTTGTATCGGATAGTTTTAGTATCGCTCTTGGCTATGATGCCAGCGTATCAGGAAAGAATTCGATTGCGATCGGTAATGGCGCTGCTGTCAGTTCAGACAATGAAGTTTATTTGGGCAATACCTCGATAACCTCTATCGGTGGTATCGTCAACTGGACAGCCACTTCAGACGGGCGTTTCAAGTCTGATATTCAAGCCAATGTACCGGGTTTGGATTTTGTTACTCAGCTCCGACCCGTTACCTATCATTTGAATCCCGCACAGATTGAGGCCTTTTATGGTCGTAAAAACCCGACAGATATGGGCCAAGCCGAGATCCGATATTCTGGCTTTATCGCCCAAGAAGTACATCAAACGGCCCAGTCTCTCAATTATGATTTTAGTGGTGTCAAAGTTCCTGTCAATGAGGAAACAGACATCTATGGTCTTCGCTATGCTGAGTTTGTAGTTCCGCTGGTCAAGGCAACCCAAGAGCTTAATGAAAAAATAGAAGCTCAGCAAACGCTTATCCAACAACAAGCTGAAGTTATGGCCAAGTATGAGACCATGATGAACCAAATGAGTGCGCGTGTAGAGGTCCTAGAAGCACAAGTACAACAAAGTCAACCCAGTATTTCGGCTAACCAATAATTCCGTTCTCTTGATAAAAAATACTGTTCTAATACTTCTCACCCTATCAGTTGTATTTTCTGCTAAGGCCCAGCTAACTGGAGTAGGCGTCGAGACAAAGATAAATAGTACCACCACTAACTGTCAGCAAAACCCTGCGATTGCCGTTGATTCGACGGAAGCATTTATCGTTGTTTGGGAAAGTGAAAATACCGATTCAGATGGTTGGGGTATTTATGGGCAACGATATACCAGTGGAGGTACACTCGATGGAAGTGAGTTTCTCATCAATACGACTACTGATCATGATCAACGTTATCCTGATGTCGCAATGGATGACAATGGTGATCACGTAGTGGTTTGGATGGATGAAGCCTACGACGGAGATGGTTGGGGAGTGTATGGTCAACGCTTTGACAATACCAATGCGACCTATGGAGGTCAGTTTCGACTTAGTAGCACTAGCAGTGAACACCAACGAGACCCCAAAGTCGCTATGACGCCTGATGGACAACATGCAATGGTTTGGACACAGATGGCCATAGACGGCTCGACTTTCGGCATCAATGCACGATATTATCTGGCCAATGGTGCTGCTACATCTAGCGAGATTGAAGTTGTTGCCTCATCGGCCACTTTTGTCGGTTTCCCTGACATCGCGATGGACCCAGATGGAAACTTTACCCTTGTCTGGCAGGAAAATGATACAGATGGCAGTGGTGCTGGAATCTATGCTCGACAATTTGATAGTGATCGGAATCCCCTAGCCGCCGCCTTTCAGGTCAACACCTACTCAACAGGCAATCAATATGCACCTGCAATCGCCATGGATACATCTGGGGCATTTGTAATTACATGGACGAGTTATGGACAGGATGGGGACGGTGATGGCATCTATGCACAATTGTACCTCGCTGATGGTACCGCAGATGGACTCGAGTTTTTGGTTCCGAATACCACTAGTGGAACGCAATCTTACTCCTCTGTTGCTAAAACGCGGAATGGCGACATCACTTTTGTTTGGGAAGCGTATCAGCAAGATGGTTCCTATGCAGGCAGTTATATTCGTTCTTTTTCGTCATCAGCTACAGCGATTAGTGTAGAATCTCGCATCAATACTCAGACTACCGATTTTCAACAAGCTCCAGCTGTCATTCATTATGATATTGATGATGAATTGATTGCGGTTTGGCAAGATGGCCAAATTAGTTCTACAGCAACCAATGATGGAGATGATTATGGGGTTTACTCCCAACGTTACGGTTTATTTAACCCATTACCGCTTGATTGGTTAGCTTTTGAGGCAAAGGTTAATGATGAAAAAAATGCAAGATTGGATTGGCAGGTCGGAGACGGAGCGGAAGTGTCCTATTTTGAAGTTTTCCGTTCGCAAAACCCTTTCCCAGCTATTGATGGAGAA
>JBGCFA010000455.1:0-6446 GCA_045106675.1 Bacteroidia bacterium | reverse complement strand
CAAACGACAAATCAATAAGCGTGAAGCACTGATTCGTCGTCAATCTCGCATCGCACCTAGAAAATTGCTGCCTTATATCGGTACTGCAGCAGCGGCCATTGCATTGTTGATCACCACCGTATTTGTGATCCGCCAGATGGGTTCATCTCCTGATTTGACTCTCGCTACTGAACAAGCCGCTAAACCTACAATCGCCGAAGCCAGTCCTACCCCTGAAGCTAAATTAGAGGCTGAAGCTACAATAGGAAGTTCATTGGAGGCTGACGTTCTGCCAGCAGAAATAGAGAGAGAAAGTGAAGCTAATCTCACTGCACCGCTCAACCAGCCAATCGCTCAGGCAGCACCTCCGATTGTGGTCAGGAGAGACAATGCAACTCCCACACTCTCCGGATCAGGTACACCGACTCCGATTGAAGATCAGGCTACTAGCCCTGAGTCAAGCGCAGTCGTATATGATGATTTTGAGATTTCTGCTCCTAAGCCCTTTACCAATAGCAATTCCACCGCTGTCCCTTCAGCTCCTGTTACAAGCGGCCAAGCCGAACAAGCAATGGAGCGTGAGGAAAGTATTGCCCTCAACGATGAGGTAGTCAAAGAATCTTTGGACAGCGGAGGAACTGAATACTTTGATGAAGATGAACTTGCCAGTATCCCCGTTTATGAATACGAAGAGCGAGCTGGCAATGCTGCTCCTGTACTAGAAAAATCAAAGAAGCGAGATAAAGAAGTCAAACAGACTAGCACTGCCGAGCCATTGGTCGAATCGGCCCCGCGTCGTAGCTTAGAAGATATCCAGCAAGGTCAGCTAGAACGTACTGCTGCGATCACAGATATGATCGCCAAAGCAGCCAGACATCTAGAGGCGAAAGAGTATGATGAGGCCATCATACAACTAGACGAAGTCCTGCTCACCGAACCACAAAATATAGTGGCCCACCATTATCGTGCGCAAGCATATCTTGCCAAAGGCAATGATGAAGCGGCTCAAACGAGTCTTGAAACCATCATCGCAATTGCCTCTGGCGAAAATTTTGAAGCCGATCAATGGGCATTAGCCAATCTTTATCTCAGATTGGACAAAAAGTTTAAAGCGCGTAGCCTCCTCAAAGAGATTGTCAAAGCCGGTGGTACTTATGCCAAGCAGGCTGAGGCTTTATTGGCAGAGTAGTCTGGCAGTATTTGCTTACTGCTGCGCAGAACGACTTTTTTCATTTGCAGAAGCGAAGCTTCTTCAAACTCCCGGTCATCCCGAGGCACTCGAGGGACCTTTAGAAATTTTTCATGCGGAGCAGTCGGAGATTTTCCAATCAGCGAAGTCGGAGATTTCTCCAATCAGCGAAGTCGGAGATTTCTCCTCGCTGCGCTCGTTCGAAATGGCGCGTTCCGCGAAGCGGCAGTCACAATCACTCTATTCTAGCACATGCTCAAGCAAAGGCTCAAGTCCTTCTAGGTTTACTCCTGTCGGCTCTAGCAAAGCGATGATGATCAGGATACCGGCAAATAAAAATAGACTTCCCAATAAAACTCCAATTCTGGCCATTATACGATCCTTCCTGGTATAGCCATTTCGTCTAGTCAAAACGACACTACCAACGATCACGGCCAAGGCGCCAATGATGATTCCAGGTAGACCGGCAAAGATGAAGGTACCTACCGCCAAAATGCCTAAACTTAGAGCGATTGCGGGGAGGACCGGGGTGAATTTATGTTCCGAAGCCTCCTTTTTATCCTTACGCTTTTCCCAGCGTTTTTGTAAAGGCAATTGCGGCTGCGAATTGAGATTGAGCAGGGGCGACTCTAAGCTAGGCGCACTATTGAGTGGGGCCAATGCGGTCAGGAGTAAAACGACAATCAGGAGTAAAGCTTTTGAATGCATAGTTTTCTGGTAATGAATGAAAGACCAAAATAAGAGAATTTAAGCGAGCGTCGAGCACTTTATACACTTTTCCACAGCTTATTGTGTATAAATCAGCGACTTACGTCCGATATTTTTTCCGCATATTTGCTGTATGGCCGAAGTGCAAGAAAATAGCACCTACCGTATTAACCTCCCTCAATTTGAAGGACCCTTTGATCTACTCCTTTTCTTTATCGAAAGGGACGAGATTGATATTCATAATATTCCGATTGCGACGATCACGCAAGAGTTTCTAGCATATATCCAAAATATGCACACTATGAATATCGAGTTGGCGGCAGAGTTTATTCTCGTTGCAAGTACCTTGATGCGCATCAAAGCCAAGATGCTTTTGCCTAGGCCCGTCCTTGACGAACACGGAGAAGAAGTCGATCCTCGTCAAGAATTGGTACAGCGTCTCATCGAGTATAAACGCTACAAAGATATCCTTGGCCAACTCACCGATTTGGAGCAAGCGCAAAGCGAGCGTGAAATTCGTGGCTATACCCAAAAGGAAACTAAACTCTTTCTCCAATCTCAATATCCAGAGGAAGAGTTGATCGGGATGGATCTTTATACCTTGATGCGATCCTTCAAGCGCGTTTGGGACCGTCATCAAGAAAAATTAGAGAAGCCCTCTCATGTAATTCGCAGTTATCCTTACACCGTCGAAAATATCAAAAACCGAGTCCTAGAGCGCGTACTCCTCAATGATCGAATCGATTTTGTGGCCTTCGTCCTAGAAGAACGCGACCGTATCTTTGTGGTATTCAGCTTTTTGGCTATCCTAGAACTAGTCCAAGTACAAAAGATCGCTATCACTATCGGTGATGGTTTCAACAATTTCTGGCTCGAAAAAAAGACCACCAAAGAGGAATAACCTTTCCACCCTGAACATATTTTATTTTATAGATAGTTTTGTGGATGAAATATTTATCCCTACCTTAGATTCATAGGCATTACGCCAGATACAGAAGCTAGGGGTTAGGGTGACTCTCTCTATGAGATCGAGTCCCCTAATTTTTTTTAGACAAAGGCTGATTGAGTTTTATACTCGATCAGCCTTTCGTTTTTTCCTGCTTCGCAGAACGATTTTTTCCATCCGCAACAGCACAAAATCTTGCGCCGCTACAGCAACATGACATTGCTCATTGCCTACTGTCGCAATACGGATTGCGTGCTTCGCTTTTCGCCTTGCACGACTTCGAGCAAATAGAGGCCTTGGGGTAAGGCAATGAGGTCTATACGGATTTTTGATTCACCCTGTGGGGAACGCTCCGTCGCGACCAATTGTCCTTGCATATCCCAAAGTCTTAGCTGTGTTTCGGCTCCTTTGGCCCATCGGACATAAAGTTCATTTTGGGTAGGGTTGGGATATACCGTCAAGCTGGGAATGCTCAATTGGGCAGTAATACTCGTACTGATATTGGCATTCAATGGCTCGACGCTGACATCGAGTTCATTTTCATCCGCATCGATCAAATTGACACGAGCCACACTCATCGTAAAGGGAATCAAAGTTTTAGCAATATCATCATCCATCACTACGATGATATTGGCCAAGCGACCGTAGCCGCTAACATTGGCTTGATCGAGGCGTACTTGCGCCAAATCTACTCTACCGATATCGGCCAAGTTTTTACTAAAACTGAGTAGATCCACTCCATTGGTACCCAACCAACTAGGGTTCATATCGACACTCAATGTTTCAACTTGACTGGTATCATACTCTAAGGAGAAGGCAATCCCATACACATCCTGCGCCAATGTATCCATCGTCCCAAGCCAGACCGAGAGTGAAATCGTATCTCCGGGATTGATCAGCGTATCTGAAACAGTAAAGTAAAAAGGCGCACCATCGGATTGTATCCCATCTGGGCGAAGACTATAGTGAATCAAGCCATAATTGAGATCGACGGCAAGGGTATCATCTCGATCTATCATACCACTACCATCCGTATCAACATGCTTGATGTTGACACCAGAGGCCAGACTGTCGGTCCAATCAATGGCAGGCTGCCCGACCCAATTGAGGGAAGCGTTCGCCCGAGGCGTAGCAGATTGTTGATAATGCAAACCGATCGGCAATATATCCCATGCATCTGCTATCTGATCATGGTTGGCATCACCGGGATAAACGAGATCTGGCAAAACACAAGTCTCTACTCCCGCTGCAAACCAATCTTTGAGATACTGGCCATCGTCCATGAGGTCGCAGATGTTTTGCTGGCTGGCCATACTCTCACTAATGATATAGGACATCTTAATCGTATCAGAATCACCCGCATCCAACTTAAAATAGCCAAGGCTAGCTACCGCACGATAATCAGCAGGAGGACGATTGGCGTTTTCCATCGTCCAACCAACTTGTTGGCAAACATCACCAGGATACAGAAAGTAAGTAAGTGGGCCTGCCGAGCTATCGGGATTACCATTACCTAGGCCACCGTTGCTATAATTATCTACAGCCTGTTGACCATTGGGGAAGTATGCGAATAAATATTCGTAATACTCAGTAGAAGTAAGGGGAGTAATGGTAAAATCATTGGGATAGGCCATAAAGGCGGAAATACCTATTCGTTCGCCCGGCTCATCTACGATCCCATCACGATCATTGTCGATCAAGTCGTTGGGAGAAGGGGGCGTCGCACCTTGCAAAAACTGCATCCCAACAGCTGGTGTACTCGGACCAAATCCAGAAGGACCGTCCAAAGGATTGCCATTGTAGCCATAGTACATATCGAGTGTGGTATCGACTCCCACATGGTCATCGGCAAAAAATCCTAAATCAAAGTCAGTCCATTGTCCCATATAGACTTCTTGCCAAGTGTAAGTCGTCCGATTGATCAAGTTGTACTCCACAAACAAAGTGTTCGCCAAGGGCTCTTCGGGACAATCATAGCCGTAAACCATCGCATGTACTTCCAGACCAAGCGGACTAGGATTGTAGCGATCATTGATAGGGTCAGTACCAATATCGTTGAATACCCACCAGATCATGGCATCGCCCTTGAGAGTCGGATGATCGCCTTGGTCAGGCGTATAAGTGCTTGGATCGCCATCGACATCTATCCAAGGCGCGCCCTCAGGAAGAGCGTTACCGTTGAGGTCATACAAAAAGGCCGGCCAATCATAGACATGCGGATATGCTGTTGGGTTATCGATCACACCATTGTCTTGAAAATCGAGTAAATAAGCATCAAGCTCCGCACGATCTATTTTCCAAAATCGATTGTGATTTGCCGTAGTGACACTATCAGTCAACAAACTGTCCTTAGAGATAGGCCCGGGGAAAAAATCGAAGCCCGTTCCTTGCCATACGCCCCAATCATGTGCACTGAAGTGTAGTTGGCCGTTGACATTAAAACCACCGATCCATAGCCCGGCACCATTGATTAAGCCAATATTAGTGTCCACGGTAAATAGCCCTGGACCAGCATTATGTTCAAAAAGAGCTCCATCACTGCGGACAAATGCTTTGATATTGCCTACTTCGAGAGAATCATAAACAAAAGGCCAAAACTGAGCAGAAAGCGTGCTTGTCAGGGCGAGGAGGATTAGGGTTAGAAAATGCTTTTTCATCATCTTAGGCAATTTGAGGTAGAGACACATTACAATGATAGAGGGATGAAAAGCCAAAAGGAATGATGATTTTATAGATTGTTATTTGATCGTTTCACAATCACAGAGCTAATATTTACTGGTTATCAGATGATTAAATGATTAAATTCAATTGTTTTTCGTTTCCAAACAAACCCAAACTAAGGCCAACTCCATGAAAAACAGCAAGTTATTACGCTTGTTGCGCAAACTGAGCAAGGAAGAGCGTCAGCGATTTCAAGTGTTTTTACAATCCCCCTACTGCAATCCGCATCCTCGTTTGTGTGATTTGTATGAGGTGATACTAAAATACGCTCCCGAGTTTGAACACAAAAAATTGACCAAAGCGGGCTTACAAAAGCAGCTTCATGGCGAAAAAGCCTATCGTGATCAAAAGATCGCTGACGAAATCTCTCTCCTCTATCGACGACTCAAAGATTTCTTAGGTGAAGAGCGTAAAAAACAGGAAGCCATCCTTGGCGAAACCGATTCACTGCAAGCATTGAGTGAAAAAGGGCTCAACGATCTGTTTGAAATTGAGTTGCGCAGGCTTGAAAAAAACCTGCTCCAGCGGACCTTTCTCGACGAGACTTATCATCGCCAACAATTGGCTCTCGCCAGCGCTCGTAACGATCATTTTGGGCGCCAGCACTTGCGCACCCAACACGAAGGGCTCGAAAAAAAGCACCAAGCACTCGATCAATATTATCTCGCCATCAAATTGCGAGAAAGCTGCGAGGCCCTCAACCGCCAGCACATCATCAATACTGAGGTTCCGATTCTACTGACCGACCTATTGATCGAAGCGTTAGGCAAGGCCGATCATCCCTACCGAAAAATCCCTGTCATCGACGCTTATTTTCACATCTATCAGGCTTTAGCTCATCCCGAAAACGAGTCTTACTATGAGCAGATGTTGGAGATACTAGATCTCTATAGTTCCTTTTTT
>JBGCFA010000454.1:0-5214 GCA_045106675.1 Bacteroidia bacterium | reverse complement strand
GCTTGCGTTGACTCTGCTCAGATAGTCGTAGATGAACCCGCAACAATCACTATTACAACTAGTACTTCTCCTAATACAGGGGGCTTAGCAAATCCTAATGGAACCGCCTCTGCAAGTGCTGGCGGTGGTACCAGTCCATATTCGATAGATTGGATCGCCGTAGGTTCTGGAGATACTACCTTTAATGCGCCTTTTATCTTTGGATTATGTGATGGTGATTATGTCGCTGTCATTACGGATTTTAATGGTTGTGTCTCTAAAGATACTACCTCTGTTACCGCTTCTGGAGAGAGTTGCACTAACAATATTGAGGATGAAATATTGGCGGGTATCACTACTTTCCAACTATTCCCCAATCCGACTCAAAGCATCACTCAGCTACGTCTCGAGCTAGATCGTCCTGAGGCGATCAATATCAAATTGGTCAATCTGCATGGTCAGTTGATCGAAGAGATCCAGATTGCTCCTACTCAGCAATTAAACCACAATTTAGATGTCAGTGCTTTATCTGCTGGCGTTTATTTTGTTCGTGTTGAAACTGCACGTGGTCGCGCCACACAGCGACTAATGGTAGATTAATTATTATTGGCCCGGCTTTCTGCCGGGCCAATTTCTCTTTTAAAGCATGAAACACACAATACTTTTTTTTCTCCTTTGGGGGCTTAACTCCTATGCATATACTCAAATAATCGGGCAGTTTGAGGATGTCCAAATAGGAGTTTCTGTATCAACTTATGACATAGCCAAACCTGAGCATAATTCACTTAGCATCCTCACCGATACCAGCGGTAATACAAACGTGCTTTTTATGTTTCCACGCGATATTTATGTGTGTGGAGGCATTTTGTATGATCGCGGTAGATTAGTCTATACGCTCTCTGAAGATGGAGGACAAACTTGGGATACGGGTAGTGGTGTGATTAGCACCCATTTAGTGCCCCCCCCTCCCAACCATTGCTTTGGACTTAAGTTTTTGGATGATGCTTATACCTATCCGACTCAATATCCAATGGGACAAATGTTTGAGTGGGAAGATAGTTCACTGACTTCAGACATTGCATTATCCGCGGTAGCTAGTGTCAGAGATACAAACGGTCAGTATTATGGCAACTATGTGATGGATGTGCGAGATTTACCCATTCAATTTTATTATGAAGTAGAGTCCTACAATAGTAACCTCAACCCTGCCCAAATGGAAAGCAGCGGCTTTGTCAAAAGGTTAGATCGTGAATTCTGGTATGCCGCCCACAGTCAAGCCTCTCCTGATGGCTTTGCCGATGTTTTGCTTTATCGGGGAGTCTTTGACACCTTGAGCCTAGAGACCAATTGGCAAATTGCCGCTACTATCCGTGTGGAGCATATTGTGCTTGCAGGCTATACCGCTCAACAAAACCGCCTAAACATGGCTTTTAGTCCAGATGGATCGCGTGGATACGTCAGTTGGTTAGGAGATATCGTCGGTAAATCAGACTCCGTATTATCCCCGATTTTGATCGAATCCACTGATGGAGGTAATAGTTGGGGAGAACCCTCTGAGATTGATCTTAGTCCATTTACTCAGTTAAGAGACTCCGTACTTTCCTCTCTTGCTTATGATACCCTCTCGGGAACGTTGCGATCCATCGCCAGTGGTCGAGTTAGCACTGCTTACCAGCATGATCTGATAGTCGATGGCAGCGGTAACCCTCAATTATTTACCACAGTAGGCGCTGCTGAGCTGCGTGATCAAGCTTTTGAACCTTATCAGTTTTATGATGCTGCCAAAATGCAAAACCTTTCTTTTACGAGAGATGGCTTTGGTGATTGGAGCGCTATTTATGTTGCGCCTCAGCGAACGTTTGATTTCGAAAGGATACAACCCGGTGGTAGTTTTGGCATTGATCCTCCCACATATCAAGCTGTCCAGCCCCAAATTAGTCGTTCCCAAGATGGGAAATATATCTTCTACCTCTGGCTAGATAGTGATACGCTCGCCAATGCTTGGACGCCCTTACCTAAGCCAGTGAGCAATGGACAAATGACAAACATCAGGCCTGACCTTCAACTCAGAGTGCTAGAAACCTCTACGCTAAGATGGTCTCCGATATATAATATCACGCAAGTAGACAGCATTTGGCAAGGCAAGGCCTTTTTCCCCCAATTGGCGACCGAAGTCATCAAGGAAGATGATCAAAAATATCGTATCCCGCTGGTATTGAATAATGCCCGTGAATTCGCGAAATTTTACTACTACCTCGATAATTTGACTTTTGATATTACGGCTATTCAGAGTCCTGCTAGCTATCTCTACAATTGTAAACAAAGCCCCCTTGGTTCCAATCTGCTTACAACCCAGCCCAACTGTGGGCAAAATAATGGTTTCATGCAGGCGCAAATTAGTGGAGGACAAACTCCATACAAACTTGCATGGAGTACGGGCGATTCATTATCTCTGCTTAGCAATTTGGCAGCTGGCTTCTATCAATTGGCGATCACAGATAAGATGGGATGTCGAGAAGATATGAATATCTCACTTAACAACATTGGCGTACCTGATCTTGTGATTGACTCTGCGAGTATGAGAGATATTAGTTGCTACGGTTCAAATGATGGGCAAGCGAGGGCGATTGCCTCTGATCCCGATAGCTCATTGATTTATATGTGGTCCAATGGTGAAGATACTCCAAGCGTCACAAATCTGCCTGCGGGCTTAAACATAGTTACGATTTTAGATAGCAATGGCTGCTTTGCTTATGCAGATGTGATGATTTTCGAACCAGATTCGATTGAAATTAAGATCAGCTCGATAGGTCTGGATTGTGCAGGCGATGTCGATGGAGTTGTCATGGCTCTCGCCCTTGGCGGAACGGGCAGTCTCAGCTATGATTGGGGAGATGCTGGAATAGGGGATACGATTGCCGGATTAGGTGCTGGATATTATCAGGTTTTGGTATCGGATGCTAATGCTTGTGTTGATACTGCTGAGGTCTATGTCAATGAGCCAGAACCTATCTCACTTAATATTTCTAGTACGCGCAATGACTGTTTGGATTGCCGAAATTTTGATGGATCAGCAACTGCAGATGTTATCGGCGGAGTATCCCCTTATCGGATAGATTGGATTTTTCAATCTTACAACGATACCATTTTCAACACTCGATTTGTATTCGGATTAGATAATGGTGATTATGTTTCAATGGTAACGGATGCCAATGGCTGTACAATAAGAGATACCTTTAGTATTGATGGTATTGGCTGTAAAGACAACATCGAAGACGAACTTGCTGGAGGCATCAGCCTATTTCAAGTTTCCCCCAATCCAAGCCATGATCTAGCTCAACTACATATAGAACTAGATCAGCCAGGGGCAGTAAAAATTAAACTGATCAATCTGCAAGGACAAATTGTCCAAGAAATCGAGATAGCTCCCTCTCAACAAATATTTCACAATTTAGATGTCAGTGCTTTGACAGCTGGCGTTTATTTTATTCAAGTTGAAACTGCAACTGCTCGTGCCGCGCAACGGTTAATGGTCGAATAAATATGTTGTAATATTTTGAAACCGTAGCGACCTAAAATGTTAGGCCGCTACGGTTTTTTGGAATTCTAGCGTTCGGCAAAGCCGTAGATCAAATCTGTATTTCTTGCCCCAAAGCCAATAGATGTAAGTTTTTACCTGCGGCTGCGAATTGATTGACTGCAGCTTCATGATCGATTTTGATATAACCAAAAGTATCAAAGTGCATCCCAATAATCTGCTCACACTTGACAAAATCAGCGGCTTTGATCGCATCTTTGACGCCCATCGTAAAATTATCTCCGAGGCACAGCATGGCAAATTTGAGGTCATAGTCTTCGCCAATCAGTTTCATGTCATAGGTCAGTGCAGTATCTCCCGAATAATAAAAACTACCTTCTTCGGTGGAGACCACAAAGCCACCCGGATTACCGCCATATGTACCATCACTAAATGAACTTGTGTGTATTGCATTGACATATTGGACGGTGCCAAAGTCAAATTTCCAATGTCCTCCTTGATTCATCGGATGTCCTTTGAGACCCTTATTGCCAAAATGAGTGATGATCTCGTAATTAGAAATTAGTTTCGCAGCAGTACGCTCAGCGATCTTCTCGACATCAGCGACATGGTCAAAATGAGCATGAGAAATTAAAATATAATCAGCCGGAATTTGATCGATGTCTATTTGAGAGGCCAATTCATTGGCGGAAATAAACGGATCAAATAAAAGATGCTTGCCTGCTACCTCAATTCCGAGGCAAGCGTGGCCATAAAAAGTAACCTTCATGCTAGTTTTGTTTATTCCTCGCATGTAAAAGATAAACAAAAAATACTTAATTCAATACTGTTTGGTTTGGCTTTTTGGCAAGTTTGGGGAAGTTTAGAAAGAAATGGGTACCGTTTTGATCACTAGTTTGCATTTCGATGTTGCCTTTGTGAAGACGCATAATCTGCCGTGATAGGCTGAGACCAATACCAGAACCTTTGGGCTTGGTAGTGAAAAACGGTATGAAAATCTTGTCAATTAACTCGGGATGAATGCCTTGGCCGTTGTCTTGAACGATAATCTGGGGACGACCATCTTTGCGCTGCCGTACGATGAGGTGTATTTCTGGCGACTTGGTCGATTCTACTGCTTCCATCGCATTCTTGAGAAGATTGATCAATACCTGTTCAATGAGTTGAGGATCGATCTGTAGGTTTAGCCCTCGCTCGGGAACGCTTAGTTGTAAAGCGATGCCTCTGCGGTCCATCTCGGGTTTTAGGAGTGTGATGATCCGATTGAGTATTTCAGAGGCATTGATATCTTGTATCTGGGGTGGAGGGATACGGGTCAGGCTGCGATAGGCGTGTACAAAGTGTAACAAACCTTTACTACGGTTTTCAATGGTCAAGATACTGTCGAGAATGTCTTGTATTTCCTCTTCGGAGAGCATTTTTGCTGCTCTTGGGCTACCTTCTGTCTCACTCAATATACTGTGGGTAACCTTGGTGAGCGATACGATGGGGGTAACCGAATTCATGATCTCATGGGTCAAGACTCGTATAAGTTTTTGCCAAGTATCGATCTCTTTTTCCTCTAGTTCTACTTGGATATCCTGTAAGCTGACCAATTTGAATCCTTGGCCTTTGAGCTTAAATGCGGTTGCTTGGATGGCAACGTGAGGAGCTTTGGCGTTAGGACCACTTCTGATCAAAATGCGTTGGCCATGCTT
>JBGCFA010000453.1:0-2903 GCA_045106675.1 Bacteroidia bacterium | reverse complement strand
CTATCAGGAGCAGAGTTTGGTGGTGAAGTGAGTTTTCTAGGGGGGATGCTGAGGCTCTCGAAGCAAACCCAAGCACTCAAAAACGAATCCCATGCTTTGGACAGCCTTTACATTAGGACTTTTGGGAAGCTTGCACTGCGTCGGTATGTGCGGGCCAATCGCCT
This sequence comes from Bacteroidia bacterium, assembly GCA_045106675.1. Lineage (GTDB taxonomy): Bacteria > Bacteroidota > Bacteroidia > J057 > J057 > JBCAWW01. Next base: position 2,739 of record JBGCFA010000453.1, on the reverse strand, counting down.
TGAGTTTACCCGCTAAAGGATCTTTTTGGCGGATATTACCCGGACGGCTGCTCTATCAAGGCGGTCGAATCATGGGGTATAGTCTATTAGGGGCTATTGCTGGGTTATTAGGTGTGGGTGCAGCATTGGCGGGTATACAACAGGGCTTATCGATCGGCTTGGGTGTCATCCTATTATTGGGAGTATTGTTGGCGGCCAATTGGGAGTCTAAATTGATTCGATTGCCGGGCTTGGATAAGATATTTGCTTCGCTCTACAAAAAAATGCGCAAGCTCCTCCAAGGCGCAACTACCCCTCAAATGTTCCAACTAGGCATCCTCAATGGTTTTTTGCCATGTGGCTTTGTGTATTTGGGTTTGGCTGGCGCACTCAATATGGAAACCTATGCTCAGAGTATTAGCTATATGGTACTCTTTGGTTTGGGCACCTTGCCTTTGATGCTAGCGATGAGTCTGGCTGCTGGGGTAGTGGGGCCGTATCTAAAGCGTAGTTGGCGACCCTTTTTGCGTATTGTTTCGCTTGTATTTGCTCTTTACCTGATTGTGAGGGGCTTAGATTTAGGGATTCCATTCCTTAGCCCAGAGCTAACGGCTGGTCCCCTAGAAAATGCTTGTCATTGAAACTATCATGGGCTTACGAGCGTTCGCTTGAAAGAATGTTAAAATTTAGGGTTGATTGTTATCAATATTTCACATAGATTTACATCACTATGATCAAAACGATAGCTAACAAAGGCTTTTATTTTTACTTCTATTATTTCTTTGGAATAATATAAGGGGCCTCGTTGTTGTCTTTCTAATAAAGAATTTTACAAAGCGTCCCCATTTATGTGGGACGCTTTTTTGGTTAATGTGCAAAACTATGTCAACGGATTCATCGGTAATGACGGCCCAACGAAAAGTGGCCATACAAGGAGTCAAAGGGGCTTATCATGAGATCGCCGCACGCCAGTTTTTTGGCGCGGATATCGAATTAGCCATGTGCGATTCCTTTCCGGAGCTATTCCGGTCGATGGATGAGCAAGAGGCAGATTGTGGCGTGATGGCGATCGAAAATACCGTGGCCGGAACGATCCTTCCCAATTATGCTTTGTTGAGAAACTCTTCTTATACAGTGGTTGGAGAAGTTTTTTTGCGCATTGAGCATCAATTGATGGCTTTGCCGGGACAAAGCATTATGGATATTCAAGAGGTTCACTCTCACCCGATGGCGATCCTGCAATGCCATGAGTTTTTTAAGGCTTATCCTCATATCAAACTGATCGAAAGTGTGGATACCGCTGCCAGTGCCGCGATGATTCAAGAGACCCAAGCGTTCGGCACGGCCGCTATCGCCAGTAAACTAGCTGCGGAGCACTATGAACTTGAAATCCTCGCCAGTAGCATCGAAGATAATAAGCGCAACTTTACCCGCTTTTTGATCCTGCTCAACAAAATCTCCGCCAAAAACTTTACCAAAGGACATAAACCTAATAAAGCCTCGCTCTGCTTCAATCTCAAGCATGAGGTAGGGCAACTTTCGCAGATATTGCTAGTACTAAGTAGTCATGGGATGAACCTCAGCAAGATCCAGTCATTGCCCATTGTTGGCAAAGAATGGACTTATTTTTTTCATCTAGACTTGGTATTTGACCATCAAGCTCAATATAAGAGAGCCCTCTCTGCGATCCGTCCGCTCGTTAAGGAACTAAAGGTGCTCGGTGAGTACGAACGTGCACCCAAAATATAACCCTGCTCAAACCGCTTCATCATGATTATATCAGCAGCAAATCGTCTTGACCATGTACAGGAGTATTACTTCGCCCGCAAATTACGGGAGTTGCGTACACGCATGGCCGCCGGAGAAGATATCATCAATCTTGGTATCGGCAATCCCGACATGAGTCCTTCGGATTCGACCCTCAAAACCCTTGTTAAAGCCGCTGTAGAACCTGATAAGCACGGTTATCAACCTTATAAAGGGATCCCTGCTCTGCGACAAGCCTTTGCTAGTTGGTACTTGCGGACTTATGGGGTGAGCCTCTCTGAGGAACGCGAAATTTTGCCGCTTATGGGTTCCAAAGAAGGCATCATGCATATCTCTCTGGCTTTCTTGAATGAAGGGGATGAGGTATTGGTTCCCAATCCAGGCTATCCGACTTATGCCTCAGTTTCTCGCTTGGTGGGAGCTCAGATGCGTCAATATGACCTGCTCGAAAGCAATGATTGGCACCCAGATTTTGAGGCTTTAGAGGCAACTGATCTTAGCAAAGTCAAAATCATGTGGGTCAGTTATCCGCATATGCCGACGGGGGCTAGTGCAAGTCGTGCCTTGTTTCAGCGTTTGGTGGACTTTGGTCGTAAACATCAAATATTGATTTGCCACGACAACCCTTATAGCATGGTGCTGAACCCTGAACCACTCAGTATCCTTGAGATCGAAGGAGCCAAAGAAGTCGCCATAGAACTCAATTCATTGAGCAAGTCTCACAATATGGCGGGCTGGCGTATCGGTGCTGTTAGTGGTGATGCAGCTTATATCAATACGATCCTCAAGGTCAAAAGTAATATGGATTCGGGCATGTTTCGCCCTTTGCAGGAAGCTGCCGTAGCTGCCTTGTCCAACAGTTTTGAATGGCATGGAGAGCGCAACGAAGTCTATCGTTTCCGCCGTTCGATTGCCGAAGGTATCCTCAGAGCACTTGGCTGTGAGTTTCAGCAAGAGCAGGTGGGGATGTTTGTTTGGGCTCGGATTCCCGAG
>JBGCFA010000452.1:0-4334 GCA_045106675.1 Bacteroidia bacterium | reverse complement strand
TCTATCTTTTTGCTCAATAGTCGAGAACTCAAATTGATTGACGCTCGCCAGAAAATGCTAAAAGCAGAAACTCAGGTGATCAAGAGTCGATTGGGACTGCTTTGGTCGGAAGGGCGTCTGTGGCAACAATTATAAATTGATCTCAATTGAAGTGCGCATCATCGAGTGATGTTGGAAATCATCTTCTCTACTAAACGCAAGTAAAAGCACATATTCGTTACCCTGAGTCAAGTCCTTGCGATAGCGATCTACGGCTTCTAGCGGGAGTGAAAACTTAATGCTGGTAGTATCACCGCTTTCTTCTCCCTCAACATCTGCTATCTGAATACTCCCTCCTAATTGGGTGATTGATTGGTAGTTTCCCGCTGCTATGGTTCGATATTCCACGAGTTCGGCACGGCCGTCTCTTACCCTCCCCATCAATAGATAGTTGCCAGTGATCTCTTGACTCTCATTAAAGCCAATCGCTAACCAACCATCGGTCGGGGCAGACATCTCTATCCATATTCGTTGAGCATCGTATTTCCAGGAGACCTCCATATTGTTGCGTGATACCTGATTGGGTTCCTGCATCATAATTGAGGCTAAGCTTATGATAATAAGGTTGATAAGGTTCATACATATTTATTATTGATATATCAACGAATTAAAAAACTATTTAGTTTCAATCAAGCTCAAAAAAAGCCACAATGACATAAGTCACTCCTCCCTTTACCTTGTGTCATCGCTAAGCAGGCTCATCTGGTCCTAATTTGAAATTGTTAAGAAAATCCATGTTGAAGATTTTCTGAGCATAGTTCTGTTGATAGGAGGAGTGCTAAGGTACTCCTCCATTTTATCCCAACCATTCATATTATGCCTACTCTCACCCATTCCCAACATGCTCGTAAGCCCTATCGTTTACCAGAACAAATCGAGACGATCTTAGTACCAACTGATTTTTCAGAGGCTTCTGCTAATGCTTTTCGATATGCCTTAGACTTAGCTTCGAGACTTCAGGCTGAGATTGTCTTGGCGCATATATATACGCCTGCAGAAGGCAGTCCTAGCAAAACACAATCCGAAAGTTTTGCGCGTGCTTTCAAAGGCTATGAACGGGCAGCAGAGTTGAGCGCCGGCCCTGCCGAACTCAAGATTCGTACAGTTTTGGAAGCCGGTACAGCTTCAAAAGATCTTTTGGAGATAAGCGATGAGCAAAAAGCTGATTTGATTGTGATGGGCACCCAAGGAGCCGCTAGCCATGATAGCAAGCCACTCGGGAGTATCGCCGCAACGATGATTGCCGAGGCTCCATGTCCGGTATTAGCAGTTCCCGCCGAAGCGAGCTACCAAGCGATAGACCAATTGGTATATGCGATGGCGTTCGCGAGTAGCGACCAAAAAATAATAGACTACCTGGTAGAGCTATCAGAACAGCTTGAGACGAGTCTTAGCTGTGTGCATGTGAGCACTGAACATAGTGATTGGGAAGATATCGAGTTAGAAGAATTTAGGCAGGCATTTAGTCAAGGAGGAAAGACCCTCGTGCGTTTTCAAATGGTGCAGGACAAAGACCTATTTCACGGTCTCCAAGAAGTCATTAGTCAAACGAAGGTGGATCTATTGGTGATGAATACACGTGATCGAAGCCTCTTCGAACGCTTCTTTGATCCTAGTCTCACGAAATCCATGTTGATGTATACTGATTTGCCATTATTAGCCCTCCATGTATAGTCATGCTTAGCAACTTCAAAATGAACACCATACTTGTTGCCATAGATTTTTCTCCTGCTTCAAAAAATGCCTTCCAATATGCAGTGCGTTTGGCTGAGCCTTTTGGAGCGAGGATAGTGTTGTTACATGCCTATTCGGCTGGTGAGTTGGACCCTTTTGTGCCCATCAGTATGCAGCAAGCTTTGATTGATGCGCAAGAATCTGTAGCACTGGAATATTTTGCCAGTTTGGGGAAAGAAGTTCCATCTGAAATTCTCGCCAAAATTGAGTTAGATTTTCGCATCGTACTTGGTCCCCCCGCAGAGCAAATTCTTTTTCTCAGTCGTGAAATCGAGCCTGATTTGATCGTGATGGGGATGCGTGGCGGCAATATTTTTGCCCAAAAGATCCTAGGCAATACCGCTACCCTTGTCATTCAACGGGCTAGTTTCCCGGTGGTAGTGGTGCCTGAAAACTTTGCTTTCAAACAGATTCGCAAAATCGGTTACGCTACTAATTTTGAAAGTGAAGACATACAGGCGATCTCACAGATTCAAGCTTTTGCTGATGTGATTCAAGCGAAGATTCATTGTATTCATATTCGTCAAAATGGCAAACTGGCTGATGAGTATAAGTTAGAGATTTTAAGATCGGCTTATCAGCATGAATTTCCTTTGCATCATATTGATTTTGAGACCCTTTCTTATGAGGATGTACTCAAGGGTTTGAATCAATACATAGAGGCCCAAGATCTCGATTTGTTGGTGATGTTGACACATAAAAGAGGTTTGTTTAGTCAACTCTTTTATCGCTCTTATGCTAAAGAAATGATGTTGCGATCTCGAATCCCGCTTTGGGTATTTCAACAAGAAAATAGGACATCAAGTTTGCCTTTTAATATTGGGCGCGTGGAAGCCTCATCTTAATGCAAATCAAACTTGCGCTTTTTGCACGAAGCAGCGTAATTACAATCTATGGACAAAGCTCAACAATCTTTTCCTCAATCTTCTCTCGAACTCGATCGGGTCCTCAATGCATTATTTCACACTACGGTCGAAGGCATCATCGTCGTCAATGAAAAAGGTGTGATCTGCATGGCGAATACTCGCAGTTTGAGTTTGTTAGAATATGAAGAAGCGGAACTATTAGAGCAGTCCCTCGAAATCTTAATTCCCGAGGCTTATCGGCCCAATCATTCCCAAAGTTTTGATAGTTTTTTTAGTCAACCTAAAGCCCGAGTCAAAGGCAAAAGGCGCTATTTCCCTGCTCAGACCAAAACTGGCAAAACGCTGCTATTAGAAATTAGTTTAGATCCCATCGAAACCGATGAAGGAACTTATGTGGTCGTCCATTTGGTTGATGTTACAGACCAAGTTTCGGTTGAAGAAGAGTTGAGAGAGAGCCAAGTTAGACTTAGCTCGATCATCAATACCGCAGTAGATGGCATTATCACGATCGGCTATCGCGGTATCATTGAAACGATTAACCCCGCTGCGGCGAAGCTATTTGGCTATGATCCCAAGGAAATCATCGGTAATAATATCAATATGCTGATGCCTGAACCCTACCATCATCAGCATGATCAGTATATCCAAAATTATAAGGATACGGGGATCAAAAAGATCATTGGCATCGGTAGAGAAGTCAAAGGCAAGAAAAAAGACGGTACTACTTTTCCCTTTTATCTCAGTGTCAGTGAAGTTCAATTAAACGATCGCAAAATATTTACCGGCATTGTTCATGATTTGACGCCCCAAAAAGCTGCTGAAGCTGCTCTCAAAAACTATTCAGGCCAACTTGAAAAACGAGTCGAGGCTCGTACCGAAGCTCTCAATAGTGCCATCAAAGGACTGGAAAACGAAATCAAAGAACGCAGTTCCATCGAACAAAGGTTGCGTGATTCGCAAGAAGAAATAGAAGTAGCGCTAGCCAAAGAGAAAGAACTCAATGAGCTCAAATCTCGCTTTGTATCCATGGCATCACATGAGTTTCGTACACCTTTGGCCACGATCCTTTCTTCCATCAATTTATTGACCCGCTATACCGAACCCGAACAAGCCGAAAAACGCGATAAACATACCCAAAGGATTCGTAATAACGTACATAACCTGACGGGTATTCTCAATGACTTCCTCTCTCTCAGTAAATTAGAGGAAGGTAAGATTCAAGCTCGATACGAGACTTTCAATCTCAATGAACTCTGCGAGGAACTCCGCGAAGAAATGCTCTCTCAGTCCAAGCGAGGGCAGACCATCGAATATATTGCCGAGGGCCCCGCAGAGATATATTTAGATCCTTATCTCCTGCGTAATATCCTGGTCAATCTGCTCAACAATGCGATTAAGTACTCTCCTGAAGAGAGTAATATCAAAGTACATTATCAAAGTTCTGAAGCGACTATTTCCATCGCGATTACTGATCAAGGGATTGGCATCCCGAATGAGGATCAAGTGCATATGTTTGAACGTTTTTTTAGAGCCAAAAATGTCACCAATATCCAAGGTACTGGGCTTGGACTTAGTATTGTTAAACGATATGTGGACTTGATGTCCGGCAAGATCGGTTTTGAAAGTGTCGACCAAAAGGGAACCGCTTTTACCTTACAGTTTCCCCAAACTCCTAAATCACTCTCATGAAAAAGA
>JBGCFA010000451.1:0-12522 GCA_045106675.1 Bacteroidia bacterium | reverse complement strand
CTCAGTATGCTGCCCTTGGTGCGATGGAAGGTGGGTTTGCATACGTGAAAACGCAACTGACGCTCTTAGAAAAACTTCGTAAGAAGCTGCTGGTAGGCCTACAGCCATTGGCCAATATTTGTCGGATTTCGGCGGCGGAAGGCGCTTTGTATGTTTGGTTGGAGCTCCCTGCGGGAACGGATGAACTCGCTATTGCCAAGGCCTTGATCTATCAATACAAAGTTGCGGTAATTCCGGGCGGGACTTTTGGGGCGACAAGGCCGAGTCTTAGGTTATCTTTTGGCGCTTTGGATGATGAAATGGTGGAGACGGGGATCAAGCGCCTTTGTGTAGGGATACCAGCTTTGCTGAACGCTTGACTTGAGAAGGTGTTCTGCGAAGCAGCTATCAATGTACTGCTACTCCTTCGGAGAACGCTTTGTCGGAGTACTGAGTATCTGTCATTGAAGTTTGAATGGGTATTTTCTAGCGTTCCGCAAAGCGTAAAAAAGAAAAAGGCTGCCTAATAAATAGGCAGCCTTTTATATGCTTTAAGCTTGAATTAGTTTTTCAAGAAGCGGGTAGTGCGGATCTCTTCAGTACGCTGATTAACAGCACGAAGGAAGTAAGCACCGTTGATAAGGTTAGAAACGTCAAGCGTTCCGTCTAGAGAGTTTTCAACACGTAGCACTTCACGTCCTGTAAGATCAGAAACAACAAAAGTATGAGGAACAGTGAACTCGTCAGTGATTCTCAATACGTCTGTTACAGGGTTAGGGTAAGCTTTGATGAATCCACCAAACTTAAGGCCACCGATGCTAGTAGCACCTAACTGCTGGAGGTTATCCCAGTAGTAAGTAGTCTCAGCAGTTGGCACTTCACCGATGTTGAAGAAAACAACAACACGAGTGATATCACGGGCTTCAGCAGCAGTACCAGCATAATCGTGGCAAATTTGCTCCCAAGTATTGGTCGCAGTATTGGCGATGTTAGCTGGCTCAAAACCAAAAGCACCATCACCAGGATTTTCAAGCTTCAATACTACACCACCGTTGTTAGGTAGCCAAGCATCAATACATAGAGTAGATGAATCACCAGCGAAAACTAAAGGAGCAGAATTTGCAGTATCAACGTCAAAAAATACACCCATCCAAGTTTCACCAGCAGCAGGCTCGATAAAGCTAGCTACGCTATCGCTTACATTAAGACCCGTTGCATCTGGGTTTGCTAGGATATTAACACAGTTACCGATAGCTGGGCCATCAGTACCACCAGTACCGAAACATTCTCCTGGGATTGTTTGGTTAACATTTTCAAAGTTGACCAATACTCTTTGACCGAAAGCAAAGCCGGTACCGAAGAGACTCACAACCATTAGAAGTAAAAGATTTTTCATAGTAGGTTTTTAGTAAAAATTTTGGTTAAAGAAATCTAAATATTAAGCTAAACCACATAATGTGGGAACTTGTTTAGTATGGGCGCCGATATTTTTAAAAAATAAAGGAGAAATAATTTAAAGGGAAGAACTGTTTGGCTTGATAGATTAAGTAATTGGTAAAAATACTTAAAACAGCCAAAAATTCAGTAAAAAAGTCAATTAGATGTAGTAAAGATGTAATAGGATTTGCGATTTCGTCCAACAATTAATCCTGTTTTCCCGCTTGATCCTATTTCAATCCTTTCTACAGCTCTTACATCTCCATCAACGTAGAAACCACTGGGAAGGCTGGGTAGTGGGGAAAAGTTTCCTTGACAATCACCGAGTAAAACCAATCCTTGGTGAGCATCATAACGGCCCGTTTCTACTTCTACTGGATATTGATTGCCTACCAAAATAATGTCAGGGCATTGGTCCCCATTAACATCTTCTATGGAGACATCATTGGTGGGAGCGACTTGAGCAATCTTAGGTAAGCGATGTAATATCAATTGGCCGTCTTTGTTTTCGAGCCATACAGAAGCAAATTCATATGCTTGGTAATGTAATGCTTGTTGTAGGCCAAGGTCTCCATATATAGACGCTAAATCAGAGCTTCCAAAGAGGTCATAATTCTCGATTTTCTCAGCAAGTTCAGGTATTTGCTCTGATGAGCATTGAAGACCACGAACTGGGTACTTGATTCCTTCTTGATAGTAGCCAAGTACGATATCATAGCTGCCGCTTTTGTCTAAATCTTCTGCATACACTTCAAAAGGATATTCTTGTGAGCTTTGATTTTTGCTGTTGAGCCCTAAGTTGCCTAGAACAAAATCAATATCACCATCATTATCTAGGTCCGCCGGACGAATGCAATTCCACCAACCAGTGGTATTTGCCAAGCCCAAAGACTCTGTTTGATTAGAAAAAGAAGGCCCATCGTTCCGTAAGACGGTAATTGGCATCCATTCACCACTCACTATCAAATCTAATTGGCCATCTTGATCATAATCATTCCAACTAGCTGCGGTGACCATTCCGAGATTACTGAGTTCAGGGATCAATTGATCTGTTACTTCAGTAAAGCGGCCCGCATCATTTCTAAGCAAATAAGATCTGCCGGGTTTAGGATATTGGGCGTGAGTCAAGCGTCCCCCCACAAACAAATCCATATCCCCATCCCCATCAAAATCAGCACCTTCAACGCAACTTCCACTACTGAGTATGTTGGGCAGAGCGGTTTTACTCGCGCTAAGATTTCCTTTTCCATCGTTGAGATATAGGCGATCCTGTAATAGAGGATCGTTAGACTCAAATTGATAACTCCCACTTACAACATATAGATCTAAGTCTCCATCGCCTTCTACATCCAACCAAAGGGCGTCTTGATCTTCGTGTGCTTTGTCTGCTTTAAAAGCTGGGACTGTGACTTTTTCAAAACCACTTGACTTCTGGAGCAATAGCTGAGCTTCGAAGCCTGCACTGCCGCCTAAATAGACATCTTGTAAACCGTCATTGTTGACATCTCCTACTGCCATTGAGGGACCTTCCTCACTCAACTTATGGGGTAGTAGGACCTGTTTTGCATAGTCATCGTAAACAGTCTCTTGATGGATGATTTCTGGCAAGTCCATTTTATGGAACAAGGCGTTCGCAGCATGCGTATCCTCGACTTGACTAGCATTGACTGCCTCCGAGTATCGAAGTGTTAAACGTTGGTTGCCTTCAAGGTTTTGGAGCGTTTGGGTCTTTTGATCTGGCCAAGTGATGAGCAGTTTGCTGATCGTTGTATTTTGTCCTAAACCAAAGTGTATAATGGGCTCAACGGATGATTGATATCCCCGTACGTTATTGGCTTCTTGGTATTGCTTTGCACCATCAGGCGTTTGTATTTCTACTTTGGCACTGATGCCTTGAGGATTTTGGGCAGAGCCGTTCAATTCAATTTGAAAATAATTGCCAAGAGCTTGCTCCCGACTCATATTTCGATAGATCTTTGCGGTATCTTCCATATGATTGAGAACCAAATCTAAATCTCCATCCAAGTCTAAATCTGCATAAACGGCTCCGTTTGTATTGATTTCTTCATCCAATCCCCAATCCTTGCGTTGAGCGAAGGTCAAATCCTTTTGATTTTGGAATAAGAAATTTCTCTGTTTGCTGCTGGGTATAGTTGGCTCTAGGTCTGCATAGGTGACTTTTTCGGAATTGAGCTTGGTTTTGAGTTCCTTTTTGAAATCCTTATCGAGGACATCTTTACGGTAGCCGTTTGAGATAAAAAGATCTTTCCAGCCGTCATTATCAAAATCAGCAAAAAGCGGTGCCCAACTCCAATCAGTACTGGCTACTCCCGCTAAATAGGCGATTTCGCTAAAATGGCCATTTCCACGGTTTAGTTGGAGAGAGTTGTGCATATATTGATAGCCACAACCGGAATCAACTTTTTTCCAGTAAAGTGCTGGATTCATGGAAGCCATATTGGTCTTTTGGCGCTTATTGTCTGCAGCCAACATTTCGACCGTGAGGATATCGGTCCAGCCATCATTATTGTAATCACTGGCATCAACTCCCATACTGAATTTGGAAGTATGGCGAGTTACTTCGTCAAGTACATTGACAAAGGTGCCATCGCCTTGATTGCGATAGAGAAAATCGTTTTCCTGATAGTCATTTGAGACATAGATGTCTTGCCAACCATCTCTGTCATAATCCAAACTTACGACGCCTAAGGCATGGCCGTAATTAATGATGCCAGCTTGATCTGAAATATCTACAAATTTACCATTGTCATTGCGGTATAATTTGTCTCGATTGTCGGCTGGTGGATTGGCTTTCTTTTTGATGAAATCACCGACGTACTCCTTGAATTCTCGTGGATGATTTGCCATATACAAATCCAGGTCTCCGTCTCTATCGTAATCTAGATAAGATACTTGAGTCGAATATGCTGGATCGTCTAAACCATATTTCCCCGCCTCATCTACAAAGCTTGGGATTCCTTCATCATCGACTCCTTGGTTTACAAAGAGGATATTACGTCGAGTATCTTTTTCTGCTCCTTCATACCAACCTGACGCACAAATGTAAATGTCTAATAATCCGTCAGCATTGATGTCGATCATACTGGCACCCGTACACCAATCATTCAGATAAGTAGCTTTTGCTTTGGCGGTAACATCTTCAAATTGGAGGTTGCCTCTGTTTAGATATAAACGATTGGCAACCATATTACCGGTAAAGTATAGGTCTGGCAATCCGTCTTGGTTGACATCTCCCACAGCTACACCTCCGCCATTATAGAGGTATTCGTAGGTGAAGAAATTTACTTTGTCGTCTTCTTGCAGCTTGTTGATGAAGTTGATGCCGCTTTGTTCAACGCTAAGCGTCTGAAAGAGGGGGCCTTCAGCTTCAGGAGCATTTGCAGAGCCATCTGCACAAGATAGGAGTAGGCAAGTCCCCCAAAGAAATATGGTAATGAGTGAAAAAGGACGATTCATATATAAAATCTTTTTTCCGGCTGCAAAGATAAGGATTGTTTAAGTTACTTTTTAGGGTTTTGAATGTTTCGATGGTTCAACCTTACTGTAGATAAGATTACTATTGCCCTTGCAAAGGCAAACGCGATATGATGTCTGAACATATTAGGAAGCATTTTGGTTTCCTTCTATAATATGACCTGTGTATCTTTGAAGGTCGAGTAGGAGTAAGGAACAATTCTTGGACCACCTACTTTTTGTTCGGTTCAAATACGATTTTTGTGAAGATTGAAGAAATCCTGAAAGCTTATACCGAAAACCCAGAATTGATGGGTTTTGGGGCCCAAGTCAAGGAGTCCAAAGGTGAGAAATTTCAATTAAAAGGAAGCACGGGGAGTCAATCTGCATTTTTGATTGCATCCCTATATCGGATGAGTGAACGCAACCTTGTCATTATCCTCAATGACAAAGAAGAAGCTCTCTACCTCCAAAATGATCTGAAATCTATTATGCCTCGTAAGGAGGTGTTTTTGTTTCCGGCTTCTTATAAGCGTCCCTATCAGGTGGAGGAAATAGACAATGCTAATATCCTCCAGAGAGCTGAAGTCCTCAATGCCCTCAATCATACTCGTAGCGGTCGTCAAGTGATCATCACCTTTGCTGAAGCGCTTTATGAAAAGGTGGTCAATAAGCGATCCTTGGTAAAACATACTTTAGAAATTAAGGTAGGTCAGGAGTTAGGGCAGGAATTTATCATTGAAATTCTCGAGAGTTATGGCTTTGAAAGAGAAGACTATGTTTTTGAACCTGGCCAATATGCGATTAGAGGAGGCATTTTAGATGTGTTTTCCTTTGCACATGATCTCCCTTATCGAATAGAATTTTTTGGCGATGAAATCGACAATATTCGTACGTTCGACCCCGTCGAACAGATATCTCAAGATAAAGTCAAAAGAGTCTCGCTGATACCTAATATACAGCGTCAATTGCTCACCGAAGAACAAGTTTCCTTCCTTGAGTATCTCAGTCCAAGTACTTTGGTGGTAGCCCGTAATGTGGGCTTTGTCGAAGCTGACTTAAACCGTTTGTATCAAAAAGCGGAGACCGCTTATGCCAGCCTCATGGGGGACAGTGGAGGAGGTGCCACGAGCAAAGAGCCTAAGGATTTGTATTTTTCACCAGATTCCTTTCGCTCAGAGCTGAAAGAATTTTCCCTTGTCGAAATCAATAACGATCCATACTATCAAATACGGGAAGCAACATTAGACTGGAAAGGAACTGCTCAGCCAGCCTTTCACAAAGAGTTTGAATTGCTTTCTAAACATTTTGAGGACAACGAAGCGAACAAGATTCAAACCTTTGTAGTCTCCGATAACGAAAAACAACTCAAGCGTCTCGGTGAGATATTTGAATCGATTGAAAAACCAGACCTATTTGAAGGGGTAATTGCCGATTTGCATGAAGGGTTTTGGGACCATCGCCTACAAATGGCCCTGTATACAGATCATCAGATTTTTGATCGCTATCATAAGTATAAAACCAAAAGTAGTAGTGTACAGCGGTCTCAGGCGATTACCTTGCAGGAACTCCGCGACCTAAATCCTGGCGATTATGTTGTGCATATCCACCACGGGATTGGCAAGTTTGCAGGTCTACATACGATACAAGTAGGAGAACATCGTCAGGAGGCGGCAAAGGTTATGTATAAAAATGGGGATGCGATCTTTGTGAACGTCAACTCCTTACATAAAATCACCAAATACACGGGTAAGGAAGGCACTATCCCCAAGCTTTCGAAGCTCGGTTCTCCTGCCTGGAAGGCTACTAAAGCCAAAACCAAAAAGCGTATCAAAGAGCTGGCGTTCGACCTAGTCGATCTCTATGCTAAACGCAAAACAACGATAGGGTTTGCCTTTGAGCCAGACTCCTATTTGCAGCAAGAACTAGAAGCATCCTTTATGTATGAGGATACGCCAGATCAGGTTAAAACTACGGAAGAGGTGAAAAATGACCTCGAAAAGCCTTATCCGATGGACCGCCTAGTCTGTGGTGATGTAGGCTTTGGTAAGACTGAGATTGCGATCCGTGCTGCCTTCAAAGCAGCTGTTAATGGCAAACAAGTGGCTATTTTGGTGCCTACCACCATTCTAGCCTTGCAGCATTATAAGACCTTCCGTGATCGCCTAAAGGATATGCCGGTTACGGTGGATTATGTCAATCGATTTAAATCTACTGCTAACATCAAGGAAACCTTAAAAAAGGTTAGTACAGGTGAGGTGGATATCTTGATTGGTACACACCGTATTGTCTCTAAAGATGTGAAATTCAGGGATTTGGGATTGATGATCATTGATGAGGAACAACGATTTGGCGTCAATGTCAAAGATAAACTCAAGCTAATGAAAGCGAATGTCGATAGCTTGACCTTGACGGCAACGCCTATCCCTAGAACGCTGCAATTTTCCTTGGCGGGTATCCGTGATCTCTCTGTGATTACCACTGCTCCTCCCAATCGACAGCCGATTGAGACCTTGGTGACAACCTATTCTCCGACATTGTTGAGAGACGCGATTATATATGAATTGAAACGTGGTGGGCAGGTGTATTTTATCCATCCTCGCGTAAAAGATATTGAAGAAGTTGCCGCTTCGCTCAAAAAATTAGCTCCAGATTCACGGATCGGGATCGGTCATGGCCAGATGGGCGGTGATGCGCTCGAAAAGGTGATGACCAACTTCATTGAAGGGGCTTATGATATACTGGTGGCGACTACGATCGTGGAGTCTGGCTTGGATATCCCCAATGCCAACACCATCATCATCAATGAGGCTAACAAATATGGGCTAGCTGACCTGCACCAAATGCGGGGTAGGGTAGGACGTTCCAATCGCAAAGCCTTTTGTTACCTCATCGCTCCCCCTGAAATTTCTCAAACGGTAGATGCTAAGAAGCGTCTACGAGCGATGGAGGAATTTTCAGACCTTGGGAGTGGCTTTCACATTGCGCTGCGAGATTTAGATATACGTGGTGCGGGTGATTTGCTTGGACCTGAGCAGAGTGGATTTATCCATGAGATCGGCTATGATATGTATCATAAGATTTTGGATGAAACCATCCGTGAGTTGAAAGAAGAGCATTTTGCGGATCTATTTCCGGAGGAAGCCAGTCGTCGTAAAGATATCATGGCTGAAGATTGCAAAATCGATCTTGACCTTGATATTCGGATGCCTGAGGTGTATGTGCCGAGTATCCCGGAACGCTTAAAGTTTTACCGTCGTATCGCTGGCGCTGAGAAGGAAGAAGACCTACGTGATATCCAGCGTGAAATGATAGATCGTTTTGGACCGATGCCTTCTTCTGTTTTGGCTTTATTTGACGCCACTCGTATTCGTGAAAAAGCACGTAGAGTCGGTTTAGAGCGTATTGTTCTGAAAACCAAAGTTTTGCGACTCTATTTTATTTCCGATGCACAATCCAATTTCTTCCAATCCGAAGCCTTTAACCGAATAATGCTTTATGTTCAGACGTTCACCGCTAAGGTGCGTGTCAAAGAGAGTCCCAAATACTTATCATTGATCTTTGAAGATGTCGATGGGATCAAAGATGTTTTGGGCCGTGTCACGGAACTCTATGATTTTGTCCATTTTATTCCTGAGAGCGAAGAAGAAGTAAAAGGATGATAATTAGAGGATTAGCTGGGTTTTGAGGCCCGCTTCGCGGAACGCTAGCATCCATTTTTGAGATTTTTTTTCAAATTATCCGGCTATTCGTAAATTCTGGCATTACAATTGATCTATACCCATCGAAGGATTTATTGAGAATATGAGTTTAGCGTTCCCCAAAGGGAATCGATCTAAACATTGCATATAAGAACTGCTTTAACCTGCAAACAGCCGATCTGTGGACCAAAAAATTTGGGAGCGGATCGGTTTTTTCTTGTCTATGTTTTACTTTTTGCCAATTCGCTTGGAAATTAGGTGTGATTGCGCCCAATTTGTAGGCAATGATAGAGCCTGCTCGGATTTGCATAATCGTACCTGCTTATAATGAAGCCACCGTAGTGCTTCCATTACTAGGATCCCTGATCAACGCAGGCTATCAGGTTGTTTTTGTTGATGATGGCTCCACAGACAATACTCAAAGCTTAGTTTCGGACTTAGCTATCCACTATCTAAAACATAAAATCAATCTAGGACAAGGCGCTGCCTTACAAAGCGGGATGCAATACGCTACCCAATTAGAGGCTGATTACTTTGTGCATTTTGATGCTGACGGGCAACATGATTTATCTGAAATTCCTCGTCTGATTGAACCTCTCGCTACTGGCGATGCCGATATAAGTCTTGGTTCACGTTTTTTAGGAACTGATACCAAGGTACCGTTCGCGAAGCGTATCCTCTTAAAAGCTGCGATCTTAGTCAATGCAGTATTTACGGGTATGTGGCTTTCGGATGCTCATAATGGGTTTCGAGCCATGAACAAACTTGCCTTAACCCAAATACAACTGCATGAATCAGGCATGGCACATGCTACCGAAATTCTCTCAGAGATCAAGCGAAACCGCTTGAGATATAAAGAAGTCTCTGTCAAGATATCTTATAGTCAATACGCTCGTGAAAAAGGACAATCTATATGGAATGCCTTTAATATTTTGTCTGACCTGATTATTCGGAAAATCTTCCCCTTATGAAGCCGATTCAATGGATATTAATACCCATCTTTTTATTTTTGATGGTCAGTCTGGGCCGACGTTTGAAGAGTCAGCCTTTATTGAGATCATTAGTTTGGGGCCTTTTATTAGCAGGGATTATTTTTACGGTCTTTGAAGATAGCAGCACTTTTTTAGCCAATGCATTGGGCATAGGCCGAGGAGTGGACATGGTGATCTATCTCAGTTTATTGGGATTGGGGGTCAGTAGTATATTACTTTATCTTCGTACTCGTCGTTTGGAGCAAAAACTCGCTGAGATTGTCCGTCAACAAGCGATTCAGGATGTGGATAAGCCATAAAACAGCTAATATGAACCATAAGCTACTCAAATTAGGGATTCTATTTCTTGCACTTTTTGCTACTGATTCGTCTTATGCCCAAGAGACTTTTCTCTATAAAGAAATAGATAGCGTTGAGCTATATCTGGAAGTATATGCGCCACCGCAGCAAGATACTAGCCTCGACTATCCCGCAATGGTCTTCTACTTTGGTGGCGGGTGGAAATCGGGTGATAGAAACCATTTTTTACCTCATGCTAAATATTTCGCACAAAGAGGCATAGTCTGTTTTTTGGCCGATTATCGGATCAAAAATAAACACCAGGCTAATCCCTTTGAATCCTTAATGGATGCCAAGTCTGCCATCAGATACATACGGGCTAATGCGTCTCTTTTCCATATTGATCCCAACAAAATCATTGCTTCAGGAGGCTCTGCTGGAGGCCATCTTGCAACAGCTACGGCGATGATTGATGCTTATGATGATCCTACTGACGATTTGCAGGTGAGTTGCGTACCCAATGCGCTGGTTTTGTTCAACCCTGTGTTTGACAATGGACCTGGTGGTTATGGATATGAGAGGGTCGGAGCAGCCTACAAAGACTTCTCACCTTTACACAATATTGAAGTCGGCGCGCCGCCCACCATAGTATTTCTTGGCACTAACGACCGCTTGATTCCAGTTGAGACAGCTCACTACTTTACCAAAGTGATGGAGAAGGTCGGCAGTAGATGCGAATTGAAATTATATGAAGGCGGCAAGCATGGTTTTTTTAACTATAAGTTTTTTGAAAACTATCAACAGACGATAGAAGAAGCGGATGCGTTTTTGCAATCCTTGGGTTATTTAGGAGCTGAGCCACTGATTAAAATTGAGTAATCTGATTTCTAAGAGATTTGTTTTTGCTGCTTCGCAGAACGTTTGACTTTAGAAAGCCTTAGGTGAACAACAGATGATAGATTCTCTCTTTTGGGATGAAGCGATAGGATATTTGTCATGTCTTGCGGAGCCTCGCCGAAGCATCTTTTGCGGTTTTCTTCTTCCTAGAATGCCAAAATTCCCTATAGGTATTTCGACAAGCTCAAAATGACTAGCTAGAGGAGGAGAGAACGGATGTCTTTTGCTAAGCTGGTGTAATTAAAAAGAAAAACTCAAACTAAGATATTCCGTATAAAAACAGCTTGCCACATTAGACAAAATGTCTATATTTGCAGCGTGTTAATAGCACATTGGGCCTATAGCTCAGTTGGTTAGAGCAACTGACTCATAATCAGTAGGTCCCTGGTTCGAGCCCGGGTGGGCCCACATTCTAAAAAGCGTTTCTGTTTCACAGGAACGCTTTTTTTAGTACTCAAACTCTGCATAAACTGGTAAATGATCTGAGATGCTGCGTGCTTTTTCAAGATTTTCGCAATCTCCCACAAAGTCTACCCTTCCACTTTTCTCTAGCGTAAGATTTTGTGTGGGGTAAAAAATATTGTCGATAGCATAATTGTAGTAATTATCCTCCTTGCATTTACGTTTGAGCGTTGTCGGAGCCTCAATGAGAACCGAGGCAAATCCCTGCTTTTTCAAATTATCCCAAACAGCATGTTCTTCCGTCAGATTGAAATCTCCACAGATTAACACCCTTTTGCTAGAAAGTCTATCAGGATATTGGTCAAAGTATTGAATCTCATCTTCTGGTTGATCGTCATGTTTCCGAGAATGGTAGTTTACGACGAAGAAGGTCTCCGTTTCGCCTTTGGCTCTGAACTCCCCAATGAAAGGTTCCCTGAAACAAATATCTGCTAATGCTAGATCGAGGTAAGGGCGATTAGCCAAGCTGATTTTTGAGGTATTCCAAAGGAAGGCATATCGCTCACTCATATTGCTAGAAGGACTTTTGGTCGGATCGCTCACCTTATAATCCCAATTAGCTCCGCTACGATCGAGTTCTTCTACAATCATTGCGACCCTTTGCACCCCTGCAGGGTCCTTGGCGACTACCTCTTGAATCAGGACCAAATCATATTTACGCATTATGTTGATCATAGCCGCTATTTCTGAAGCATCCTTGCTGCGTCCCAAATCCCGAATGTTCCAAGTCAAGATGCTAAAGTTTCCGGCTAGGGATAAACCAATCTGCCAACTAAAGACTAAGATTAAAGCAATTTTTTTCATCTATTGAGCGCTAATGTGTTTCTTGAGATTATGGAACCTATGATTGAAGAATTCCCCGCACGCAAATTAATCGGCTTGAAGATGGAAACTAGCCTGAGCGAGAATATAACTCCCGAATTATGGCGTAGTTTTCGTCAATTGGCTAAGGCGATTGATTCTCCTATGCCGGGCTCTTACTCTGTACAAGTGTATCCTGCTGGAACGAAGGTAGAGGTTTATAATCCATTACTTGAGTTTGATAAATGGGCTGCAGTAGCAGTGGATAGTTGGGAAAGCGTTCCCGCAGGGCTAGAAACACTCTTACTACCAACAGGTACATACGCCAAGTTTATACACCATGGTCCTGCCCATACATTTTTCAAGTTGATGACTCACATTATGACAGAGTGGTTGCCTTCTTCGGGTTTTCGGCTAGCCGAACGCCCCTATTTTGAATTTATGCCTCCAGAATATAAAGGGCCGATGCATCCCGAGGCGGAGGAAGAGGTCTGGATACC
>JBGCFA010000450.1:0-8632 GCA_045106675.1 Bacteroidia bacterium | reverse complement strand
GAAAATCAGAAGGCTGCTATTATAGGTGGTATCTCTGGTGCAAAGCATGTCCATGAAGTGGCCGAAGCTTATGGCGTAACGGTCATTCTTCACACGGATCACTGTGCACGCAAACTTCTTCCTTGGATGGATGGTTTGTTAGATGGCAACGAGAAGTTTTTTGAAGCAACGGGTCGTCCGCTTTATAGTTCTCATATGCTCGATCTCTCAGAAGAAGAGCTAGAAGAAAATGTCGCCACTTGTGTTGAATATTTTCATCGCATGAACGCTATCGGCATCACTCTTGAGATGGAGCTTGGCGTTACTGGAGGAGAAGAAGATGGAGTAGACAATACTGATATCGACTCTTCAAAACTTTACACTCAGCCTTCAGAAGTTGCTTACTCTTACGAGAAACTAAGCAAAATCAGTGATCGCTTTACCGTTGCAGCTGCTTTTGGTAACGTACACGGAGTTTATAAGCCTGGTAACGTAAAGCTTTCTCCTGTGATCTTGAAAAACTCACAAGAGTTTGTACAAGAGAAGTACAATACCGCGGCTAATCCGATCAATTTTGTATTCCACGGTGGATCTGGTTCTACTCGCGCTGAAATTCGCGAAGCAATCGAGTACGGTGCGATCAAAATGAACATTGACACTGATACACAGTGGGCATTTTGGGATGGAGTAAGAGCATACGAAGCTAAAAACCGTGCTTACCTTCAAGGCCAAATTGGAAATCCAGATGGAGGTGATAAGCCTAATAAAAAATATTACGATCCTCGCAAATGGTTGCGCGAAGGTGAAAAGGCATATGGCAAGCGTTTGATTCAAGCATTTGAAGACCTCAACGCTATTGGGGTACAAAAGCGCTAATTTTCGATCGTCAAAAATCTTTGAAGGCTACTCAACATTGGGTAGCCTTTTTTATGTATTAGATTTTACTGTCAAACAATGATTATTACCTTGATGTATGTTTTGGATGTAGATTAGGAATTATCCTTCCATAAAGCGTCCTCTAGCTTAGACCTATTTCGCTTTGGCCAAAGATTTCGATGCACATAAATCATTAGATCAAAAAGCCTTCAAAACGCTTTTTCATAATCACTATCGCTTACTTTTTGCTGTTGCCATCAAGATGGGAGCAGACCGAGAAATGGCTAAGGATGTGATCCAAAGCCTATTTTTGAAGCTCTGGGAAAAAAGAGCGCATCTCAATCAGGTCGAGCATTGGCCAGCCTATCTAAAACGCGCCCTTGAACGTGATCTCGTCAGGGCGTTTGACAAAAAACAGAGAAAACAAAACCTCGAAGAAAAGAATATCCTTGAGTTTGAGACGCCCTCCTATGAATCTCTTCTAATTCAAAAGGAACAAAACAATAAGAGATCACGCGATCTCCAGCAAGCCTTATCTAAATTACCAATTGCTCAAAAGCAAGTCCTTCAGATGCGCTTTCAAGAAGGCTTAAGCTATGAGGAAATAGCCCTTAGTACAGGCAAGAGCAAACAAACGGTTTACAACCAAATTCATAGCGCCATCAAGCGACTCAAAAAAGCTCTATTTCTCCTCGTTTTACTCTTCAAAACTCCTTTTCTAGATTTTTTCTAAAAAAAATCTCCCTTCGAATAGTAAAAATCAAATTTGGCTGCCTCTCCCATATAGAGTGTAGCCTTAATCTCCTCTACATCATTAATATGGATCAATCTCCTCAATCAGTAGAAACTCTAGCGGCTACCGAAGCCTTTCAGCGTCATGTTCTCCATCCTAGCGAGGAATCCAAGCGTTATTGGCACAATTGGCTATTAGAACATCCTGATAAAAAGGTTATGTACAAGGAAGCAGAAACGCTCGTGTCTCGGCTTGCGCTCCTCCCTGATGAGCAAGAGATTTCCCACGAATGGGCCAAGTTTGAACAAGCCATTAGTCAATCTGATGCAGAGGTTCATGATCTACGGCCTAGCCGAACGCTCAGTTGGACCAAATTGGCAGTAGCAGCCTCTATTATGTTGCTATTGGGTATCGGCCTTTGGCAGTGGAAGTTTAGTGGTTCAGAGCTCATTCAGATTGCTACCACTTTTGGGCAAACTCAAGTAGTCGAACTCCAAGACGGCACTGTCGTCACGGTCAACGGAAATTCGAACTTGCGCTATGCACCCAACTGGGACGAAAAAGAAGAGAGAGAGATTTGGTTAGATGGAGAAGCCTTCTTTTCAGTCAGCAAGCAAAACGGGAAAGCCTTTATCGTCCATACAACCGAGGGAGATATCCAAGTCTTAGGCACAGAATTTAACGTTGCCCGCAGGGAGTCCCATTTTTCAGTAACCCTAATGGAAGGAAAAGTGGCACTCAAAAGAGCCCAACAAGCGCCAATCTCCATGAATCCGGGGGAACAAATTTTCCTTACCAATGGACACTTAGAACGCAAATTGGTTGAGCTAGAAACAGTTGCAGCTTGGCGTTTTGACAAAATGATATTCCGCAATACTTCTATCGCGGATATTATCGCTCAATTAGAAAACGACTTCGGCTGGAAACTAGAAGTACGCGATCCCAGCTTGCTGACCCACAAGGTGAAAGCAGAAATACCGCGTAATAGTCCAGAACTACTCCTAGAGGCACTTTCAGCCATCTATGACCTTAAGATTACTTCCCTCGGCGACAAAGCATTTTTAATCGAGTAATTCATGCAGCATACTACTACTACTCTACTATTTATTAAATTATTCCGCGTTTTTTGCTTAGGATTATTCCTAATCGGATTTTCTTTGGTGAGTAATGCCAAAGAAAAAAGCGTATTTGAGCAAAATTCGGTGATTAGTCTATCTCAAGCAGTTGACGAAATCGCAAAGACCTATGTCGTCAGCATTATCTACGACGTAGATCAGTTAGCCAAGGTAGAAATCGGCAATTGGCAAATCCGCAAAGGTGATGCCGAAGAAAATCTAAAAAGCCTCCTCTCTAATACGGGCTTTTCCTACCAAAAACTCAACGAAAAGACCTTTGCGATTAAACAAAATAGCGTTCGCAAGGCGAATCTTACCCAAACAACGGCCGCTCCAATAGCGAAACCTAAACTAGCCAAGGTAAGTGGACTTGTCATTGACTCAGAAACCAAAGAGGGTATTTTGGGTGTTAGCATCAAACTCAAAGACAGTAATGTAGGTGCTCTTAGTCAAGAAGGCGGTAGTTTTGAAATTGAAGCCTCCATTGGAGAAAGCTTGATCTTCAGTTTTTTTGGTTATCTGGATCTTGAGGTTCCAATCATTCGCAATCAGTTAGGTAGCGTCGCCTTGATACCAGATACTAAGCAATTGGAGGAAGTGGTATTGATTGGCTACGGTACTCAAAAGAAGAGCGATCTCACTGGTGCTTTGTCTTCGATCACAGAAGAAGAATTGAAATCTCTCCCCAATACGGGTTTGGACCAAGCGATTCAAGGCCGAGCTGCGGGAGTTTATGTAACTCAAAACTCTGGTGCGCCTGGCGGTGGAGTTTCGATCAGAATTAGAGGTATAGGTTCTACGCTTTCAGCGGAACCCTTATATGTGATCGACGGCATTCCCGTCGTTAATGACAATCAAGGCACCTCCACCAATTTTTCGGAATTGGACGGCGGCGGGCAAAGTACCAATGCTCTCAATACGATCAATCCATCGGACATAGAATCGATTGAAGTTCTCAAAGATGCTTCTGCTACCGCAATTTATGGCGCACGCGCTGCGAACGGAGTAGTCTTAATTACAACCAAAAGAGGAAAAGCAGGCACTTCTAGCATCTCTTTTGAAAGTTATTTCGGCATCCAACAGATCGCGAAAAAGATTCCCGTAATGAATTTACAGGAGTATGCAGAGTACTTTAACGATATCATCAATTTTGAGGAAATAGAAGAATTTGAAAGGACAGAGTTACTAGCAGAAGGGACCGATTGGCAAGATGCAGTGTTCCGCGACGCGAGAATGCAAAACTACCAACTCACACTCAGTGGCGGTAATAAGCAGACCCGTTACGCCATGTCTGGTAGTTTCCATCAAAAAGAAGGGATAGTAATTGGCTCGAAGTTTAGTCGCTTCTCTAGCAAGATCAATCTAGATCACAATCTATCAGATAGGGTTCGCATCGGTAATAGCCTGCTCGTCAGCAGAACGCAAGAAAACATCACTTTCAATGACAATAGCAGTGGTGTAGTTTATACTGCTCTATTGATGGTTCCTAGCGCACCAGTACGCAATGCGGATGGTAGTTTCGCTGGGCCGCAGGAGGAGATTACGCTCAACTTTGACAATCCAGTCGCGAGGGCTTTAGATACTCGCGACATCAATGAAAAGACGAGAGTACTTTTCAATCTATATTTTGAAGTAGACCTACTTCCCTGGTTGAAATACCGGACAGAGTTTGGTAGTGATATCCTTTACAGCAATCATTCGACCTTCTTTCCCTCATTTGAACGAGGCAGCTTTTTTGGTAAGTCGGGAGTGCGAGAAAACGCAAGCAATAGCTTCTTTTGGATCAATAAACACTTATTGACTTTCAATCATACTTTTGCGAAGAAGCATACGATCAATGCATTATTGGGTTTTGAAGGCCAAGCGGGTAAATATGAATACCTTTTCGCCTCACGCGATAATCTCCCAACCAACGATCTGCAATCCATCAATCTAGGAGACATCGGTCAGCAGCAAACCAATGGAGGAGCCGGGCACTGGGCCTTGCTTTCTTACTTTGGTCGTCTCAATTATAATTTTGACAACCGTATCCTGCTCACGGGTACAGTACGCGTTGATGGTTCCTCTCGTTTTTCGCCAAATAATCGCTACGGTATTTTCCCATCTGGTGCTATTGCTTGGCGCATATCCAACGAAGCGTTCCTCAAGGAGGTGAAACAAATCAGTAACATGAAAATACGCTTTGGAATCGGCGAAGTCGGCAACCAAGAAATTGGACTCTACTCCTACCTCGCCAATTTGAGAGCCCAAAGTGCAGTTTTTGGCAATAGTTTGACCACTGCTTTTGTCCCAGACAATATTGCTAACCCAGAAGTGAGATGGGAGTCCTCTTTCCAAACTGACATAGGACTCGATGTGGCACTGTTTGATAATCGTATTGAGTTTGTAGCTGATTACTATGTCAAACAAGCTGATGGGATGTTGATCCCCGCTTTATTACCCCTTACTGCAGGTAGCCTCAATCCACCCTTTGTCAATCTCGGCAAGATCGAAAACCGAGGGATAGAGTTAGCAGTAACTAGCTACAATTTCACAGGGAAATTCACATGGCGTAGTTCGGTCAACTTTTCTCGAAACTTTAATAAAGTGATCAGTCTAGGCTCAAATGGCAACCTGATTGGGATTGTCCAGCGATTACCTGTTACCAGAACAGTTGAGGGAATGCCTATCAGTCAATTTTATGGCTATGTAACGGATGGTATTTTCCAGAGTCAGGATGAAGTTGGAGAGAGTCCTTTTCAAGCAGAAGGCACCCGCGCCGGCGATATCAAGTTTAAAGACCTAAATAGTGATGGGGTGATCAATGATGGAGATCAGACTTTCATCGGTAGTCCCCTACCCGACTTCACGCTCAATATGACGAATGATTGGGGCTACAAAAATTTTGACCTCAATCTGTTTATACAAGGCGTATATGGAAACGACATCTTAAATCTCGTGAGAAGAGATGTAGAAGGCATGGCGGGAAGAAGCAATCAATCTATCGTAGCGATCGATCGTTGGACGCCAACAAATCCAAGTACAGACGTTCCGCGAGCGGATGGTAATGACCCTAATGACAATCGCAGGATCTCCACTCGTTTTGTTGAAGATGGCAGTTTTGTACGGATCAAGAACCTGACACTTGGCTATACACTCCCAAGTGGGGCACTCAAGAAGCTAAAAAGCGACAAAATCCGCTTTTACGTCAGCACACAAAATCTATTCACTTGGACCAATTATTCGGGTTATGATCCTGAAGTCGGCTCCTACAATCAAAATCCTCTAGTCAATGGTGTCGAAAACGGTCGATATCCAATTGCTCGTTCCATCACGATGGGGGTTAACGCAAACTTTTAAACCAATAGGCATGCAAAATTATAAATCAACCTTCTTTTTGATATTGCTAGCGAGCCTTTTGAGTGCTTGTGAAGGCTTTCTTGATCGGCAACCATTGGATCAATTAACCGTCGAAAATTTCTATCGTACGGAAGCAGAAGCAAACCTGGCCGTGATTGGAATCTACACCCCACTCATGGATATTGAGTCTTATGGTAAAGGCTGGATGATCAACGAGATCCCTTCGGATAACAGTGGCGCGGGGGGGCTAGACCCTGATTTTACGCCAATAGACAATTTTACCGTAAGCGCCGACAATGTACAAGTGGCCAACTTTTGGGCAATACGCTATCGTCAAATCACTTTAGCAAATTTTGTGATTGACGGCGTCCAAGGCATGGAAATACCTCAAACCAATAAGGACGTCTTACTAGCTGAAGCTCAGTTTATGAGAGCGGTCGCTTATTTTGATCTTGTACGGATCTACGGCGGAGTACCCTTGATCACCAGACCGCCTATTTTAGGTGAGGATTTGTTATACCCGCGTTCGAGTGTCAATGAGGTCTATGAATTGATCAAAGCAGACTTTGCTTTTGCTGGAGAAAATCTTCCTCTCTCAAGAGCAGGTTCTCAATTAGGTCGAGCTACTAAAGGAGCCGCACTTGCCTATCTCGCCAAAGTACATCTCACGACTCGTAATTATATCCAAGCGAAAGATGTCGCCAAATCGGTGATTGATCTGGGAGTATATCGACTAATGCCCAGTTTTGCAGATAATTTTGAATTGGAGACATCTGACAATAACCTTGAATCAATCTTTCAAGTCCAATACTCAGGCTGTGGTCCATGGGGTACAGGCAATGCTATGCAAGCCTTTTTTGCGCCATGGGGAGAAGGCATCACCAAAGATAGAGACGGTTGGGGATCACATATTCCGACAGGACCTCAAAACTCTAATCCCAACACTACAATCATAGATGCTTTTGAAGAGGGTGATCTACGCAAAAAATGGACAGTCATGACCGCCAATGAACATTATCCTAGCATCAATGCCGGTGATGGTGGCTATACCTATCCATCAACTGGTGCTTCTGCAAGTGGTGGAAACATCAAAAAATATGTAGTCGGAAGCGGGAGTAATGTTTGTTTTATGAGTACTCCTCAAAACGCACATTTGGTACGTTATGCCGATGTGCTTTTGACCTATGCCGAAGCCATTATGGAATTAGGTGGCGGCCAATCTACCAATGTGATTGCACTTGATGCTTTCAATCAAGTGAGAGAACGCGCTGGATTAGCTCCAGTTACAGAACTCAACAAAGAGAACCTTTTGCACGAACGTCGAGTTGAATTCGCCTTTGAAGGACAGCGCTGGTATGATCTCTTGCGTTCTGGCAGAGCCATCGAAATCCTAACGCTACACGGCAAAAACCCTTCCCTACATAACCTTTTATTACCTATTCCTTCGGCAGAAATCGAAGTCAATCCTAAACTAGAACAAAACCCCGGTTACTAATACGGAAAAGCTATGCAAATAAAGATATATCCCTACTTACTCCTGGGTTTATGTGTTGTCCTGAGTGCATGTATCAAAGATCCGGGGCCACCCGTGATTGATGTTCTCGAACCTGTATTTGGCCCAGCGGAAACCTTAGTGGTCATCGAAGGCCAAAATCTAGGTGATATTCAAGAAATCACCTTTAGCGGGCAAGTCGTCAATTTCAACAACGCTTATAATGCAGATCATGCTTTGCTGATGCGTATTCCTTCGAGCGTTCCCCTTGGGGAACACGAAGTCATATTTCGCACTCCATTTGGCTCAGTGAGTTCCAGTTTTCGTGTCACCCTTGATCCTCCAGAGATATTCTCGGTCAATCCTCAACCAGCATCTCCAGGAGAGGTAATCACGATCTATGGCGAAAATTTCTTTGAGCCGCTAGAGGTTTACTTTTTTGATAGTATCCAAGCAGAAATCGTTTTGAACATGCCTGATTCGATTCGCGTCATCGTACCAGAAGGCGTAGAA
This sequence comes from Bacteroidia bacterium, assembly GCA_045106675.1. Classification (GTDB taxonomy): domain Bacteria; phylum Bacteroidota; class Bacteroidia; order J057; family J057; genus JBCAWW01. The sequence continues at coordinate 585 of JBGCFA010000450.1, read as the reverse complement.
AAAGGGCCTATCACCGTAGTCGCTAACGGAGGAGGAGCGCGCTCGCCGATTGATTTTTTCAGCATCAACCGTATCCTAGTCAACGATTTTGATGGTGATGGTATGCGACCGCTTACGGAACGCTGGATTTTCAAGGGATCGATCAATGAAACCAATCTTACGGCTGTCCAGAATGGCAATCCTCAACCCATCGATAATAATTATCTCAAGATCAGCGGGACTGACGATCTAGATATCTCATGGATAGGCGGTGTGCAATCCTATTTTGGCTTGCAAGGCGATGATTTTGAAGATTTTGGTATTCGCTCTGCCTCCAATAACACCCTACTCGAACTAGATGTCAATAATAATGGACGCAATGATACCTATGTCATTCTGATCTTACTGGAGAACAATGGTTCTCCCAATGACTTTGCCCATACTGTCCATCTTGATCAGCCTGGCTGGCAGCGACTTTCGATCCCGCTCAATCGATTCAAAGATCTCAATGACCTTATTGTCGATCCGGCCAAAGTACGAATCGTGAAGATATTTTTGACTGACAACGACGATTCCAACAATCTCTTAGAAGTAAATGTGGACAAC
>JBGCFA010000045.1:0-25808 GCA_045106675.1 Bacteroidia bacterium | reverse complement strand
CTTGACTGTAACGGGAGGGTTTGAAGTGAATTATCTCCAAGTACGGGCACTTCAAAGTGATTTTGTGCGGCAAAATGGAATCTATAACGCAGACCTCTCTTTGGCGTTTGCCAATCGTTTGATGTATCCATTGTATGCTTCACTTCTCGTCAGAGTAGATCCCAAGGACCCTAACACATGGATCAATACTGCTGGAGACCCTGTCCATATCGCCTTGCCAGTCTTTAAAAATTATTCGAACGACCAAGTAATACTAGCGGATAGTACCGTCAATCCCGAACTGGTCCAATACTTTGGACGATCTGCCCTCTTTGCTAGTTTATTCAATCTCTTAGACCCACAGTTTTATCGCGAAGTGGGCGCTACTTTTGGTAAAGACAAGCGGAGAAGACCCAATTTTCTCATTGGAGACTATCACAATGGCTGGACCTACGGGACGATGTTTAATACTTCCCCTTTGGGTTACGAATTATACCTGCAAAATTACCTGCATATTCGTAATCAACATTTTGCTTTTTACTTCAAATATGGCAATCCTTTTAAAAATAATGGATTTGGGATTAGTTGGTATGATATAATTCAAAACGATAAACTCAATCTTTCGGCTCAGCTAGATGTCTGGGATCAGGATATATTTGGTAAGGGGATCGCAGCAGAGGTCTCGACAGAATACCGGATCGGAGATCAGTTTGGCCTATTATTGAATGCAGGCTATAAAACTGATGGATATGTATTGGGTAAGCAGTTGGGAGAAGGCGTAAATGTTGGTTTTAATCTGACCTATTATGCCAAGCCTTAAAGGTGGCTTCTATTTGATTCTAACCTAATTAGACGAAGCGGATATTAATATCGACTAAGCCTTCTTTTTCTCGAATGAGGAAGAGAAGGCTTTGTATGAGTAGGGGAGAAGCGAAATCCCTATATTCTATTGAAATGTATTCGTCTTGCAAAAGCAGGGCTAGTAGTGGAAGCGTTCTCCGTGGAGGATATCAGTCAAGTCATGCTTCGTATCACTTAGGAGCCCGCCTTGCGGAACGATACTAATAAAAAAAACGGTTCTTTAACAATTTCCGTGTTGAGTCAAAAGCATTGCTTTTCGAGTTGAAACATCCCCTTCCGCAAACGCCCCTTCAAAGGTGCTAGCGGGTTTTAGTGAGGGATGAAATCCTTCCAAATTTCACATCAGGCCCATTTGAAGGGGCCGTCTTGGATGGGGGATGTTATACAACAAAAGTAAAAAACTTTTACCCTAGAAGGCATCAGATTTTATCAAAATGCTCCGTACCACGGAATTTGTTAGAGAACCAAAAAAAATGCTGATGCAGTCAAACTTAGCTTACCCAGAAAAAGAAAAGGTATTGGCCTATATTATTAGGCGAGTTGGTGGCATCAGTGAGCTACTCGTTTTTACTCAAGTGGCTTTTCCTGAAGCGGGTACTCAAGTGCCCGCTGGCACGATTGAGAAGGATGAAAATAGGCTTGATGCCGTAATCAGGGAAGTAAGAGAAGAGAGCGGTTTAGACAAGTTTAAGGCGATTCACTTTTTAGGATCGACTACCTATATCGCAAAATCTAAAGCTGAAATTCACAATCGCCACTTTTATCAGCTTGATTATGAAGGAGAGTCCTCCGATAAATTTGAGCATGAAGTAGGAGGAAAAGGCCTTGATGCCCAGATGGTTTTTTCTTTCGAGTGGGTAGATATCGAGAACTTGCCGCGGCTTATTGCGGACCAAGGTGATTATATCAGCAAAATTAATCTCTAAATGCTGCCTAGGACAGAGGAACCTTAGCTTAATCCTAGCTCCGGTAAGTGCTTTATAGTATGATAGGTCAAAGCAGAAGCAATGCAGGCCTTTAGCTCCTCTTCTGGAACCTGATCCTCCAGTTGAAAAACAATGGCGCGATTGCCTTCATAGTTAAATCGATCCTGAAATACTTCTCGAAAGCTGACTACCAATTTGCTCGTACATTTAAAATACATTGCGTATTGCTCTGGTTTGGCTTCTTTCCAATCAATCCGAATGGTACTGCCTTTTTTGGCTAGATAGCTAGGCTCTCCCCATTTGAGCGTTTCCTCTAAGGTTTGAATGGATTCGATTTGGGTAGCAGTTTCCAAAATTAGCTGGCGAAGGTTCTCTAGCTTCACTTTGATCTGTTCAGGATAAGTGCTGAATTTATCTGCTACTGCCGGATTACTGATGATTTCCATATGGCCCATGCTTTTCTAGATGAAAAAATACGATTCTCTTAGTGGAGAAAATAATTTCTGACACATTTATTCTCATGAGAAACCATAATCTTGCAATCGAAGCGATCACGCTTGCAAAGCCTCGCCACACGTCTATTGGTTTTGGGTCTGTGATATTGCCTCCTTGGCTTGTACTTTGCGTAGGCTTAGGCAGAAAGGCTAAAGATTGAGATTATCTTATCTGCGGCCAATTTTGTAAAATGCTGCAAACATCACCCGACATGAAACAGATTCTACCCGTATTATTGATATTCGTTATAGGCTTGGGGGCCTGTAAGAGTACCAAACGTGCTTACCAGAAAGGCGATTATGAGACTGCGATCTTCAATTCCATTGAACGTCTCCGTAAATCTCCCAACAATAAAAAGGCTATCCAGACACTATCTGAGGCCTATCCTGACTTCCTTGTTTATATGCAAGACAATATTGACCAAGCCAAGCAAGGCGGCGATCAATTGCGTTGGGAAGAAATCTCAGGCTATTATGACATCCTTAATCGTGTGTACGATGAGATACAGCGTTCGCCAGGGGCAAAAGCCGTCGTCAGAAGCCCTAAGCGCTTCAGTAGTGAATATCGTGAGTCTACTCAAAAAGCCGCCGAAGTGCGCTATGCATTAGGAACCCAACGCCTTGCCTTAGGTCGTAATGGAGACCGTGAAGCGGCCAAAGATGCTTACTATCACTTTGAAAAGGCGCTAGAATGGCAATCAGGTTACCGTGATTCACAAGAGTTGATGCTCGAATCTCGTGACTTTGCTACCCTATACGTGCAGATAGAGCCGATTCCAATGCATTCTCGGACTTTGGCTTTGAGCAATGAATTTTTTGAAAACCAAATTGCCGAGTACATAGCGGCGACTACTTTCAATCCATTTATCCGCTTTTTCATGCCGAGTCAAGTGGCTAGCATGGGGCGTAATGCTGATCAAGTAGTACGGATGCAGTTTGACGATTTTGTAGTGGGGCAGTCTTATGTGAAGGAAACTGTCGTCAATCGTCAGCGTGATAGCGTGGTAGTTGGTAAGGTCAATATTACCAAAGACTCTACCGTCAATGCCTATGGAACCGTCAAAGCAGAGGTGCACCAGTTTCAAAAGCAGATTACTTCTACCGGTTTATTGGATCTCAAAATCATCGATTCTCGCTCAGGACGGGTAGTGAGCCAACGCAAATTTCCGGGCACCTTTGTCTGGTATGATTACTGGGGCTTTTTCAATGGAGACGAGCGTGCACTTGAAAATGCAGATGATCGATTCCTCCGCAAAAGTCGCGAGTCAATGCCACCGCCGCCACAAGATCTATTTACCGAGTTTACTCGTCCGATCTTTAGCCAGTTGACTGACTATGTCGCCAACTACTATCGCAATTATTGATAGAAATTGAAATGTATATTTGAGGGCTAATGTATGAACATGCATTAGCCCTCAATTTTTATATACCGCTATGAGTAAATATGCCTCATTTGAAACGGAACGATTGATCTTGAAGCCAACAGACTTGGATGATGCCGAGTATGTTTTTGAGCAATTTAATACGCCCAAATGGTTAGCGAATATTGGCGACCGTAATATTCATTCGATTGAGGATGCGGAGAATTACATTAAGGCTCGGCATATACCTCAGTTTGATCGCTTGGGCTATGGTAACTATATCATGATCCGCAAGCATGACCAGCAAAAAATTGGGAGTTGTGGGCTTTATGATCGAGAGGGCCTGAAGGGAATCGATATAGGCTTTGCCTTATTGCCAACTTATGAGGGGAAAGCTTATGCTTATGAAGCGAGTCTCAGATTGAAAGAGATTGCTATCGAAGAGTTTGGCTTAAGGTCGATCGGTGCGATCACGACCAAGACCAATCTTGCTTCGCAGAACTTACTGACTAAGCTCGGGCTAGAATTTGTGGAGTTCCGGAAAATCCCAGGAGACGATGAAGAGCTGATGTATTATCTGTTGGAAGTGAAAAATTAAGCAGTAGGTTCGGCTTGCAAGCCGGACCCAGTACATCATCCCAAGCGTTCCGCGCAGCGGCGGTCAAAATCTACTCCAAAGCAAAGCCCCCACAGTATAAACTATGGGGGCTTTATATTGACTTTAACCTTTTCGGATTATTTGCTGCCAGCGAGGGCACGCAGACTGCTTGTCTGACAAGCAGGAGTTTCTTTATCACAGCATGGCGCGGACAATAGGACATTAGTTTTGTCTGCGACAATGACACCTTCAACTTTCATCTCAGGACTAGCCATTGGAGCGCTTGGGCTCATGCTACGGTCTGTAAATACGATGATCGGCTCAGCGGCAGTGTCGGGAGTATCGTTGATCTCAAGTGTAACTGGAGCGTCGATGTCATCAGACATATCAACCATCATATCCATGCTGATCGGTGCTTTTTTCTGTGCAAAAGCTTGAGTGTTGATAGCAACCATCAAGAATAGACTGAAGAAGAAAGTAAGCAGTTGGATGTTGGTGATATTTTTCATGATAATATAGTCTTTGTTGTTTTTTGATAAAAACGTTGATGTTGTAAATATCCTCGTTTGTATGATACATAGATATACGTTTCTGGTGAAAGTTTGATGTATGAAACGTATCGGTGGTGGAAAAAGCATGGGGAAAGGTGAAATTCTCGGTATAAGCTGATATTCAGCGATTTTGGCTTTTTGGCGACCCGAACCATTCAGTACTTTGAAATGACAGATCGGGCGAAGCTCTGTAAAAAAGCCTGCCTCTAAGACTCAAATCGAACCTTATTTCCTAAAACCTTACTTTATGAATTGTAGGATAATTGTTGCTGCAAGTCTAGTCTGGATTATCATCATGCCACTCGTCCTGCAACTGGACTGGTTTTTCACTCGTTCCGCGAATGCGGCTATTTAGAAGCTCCACTACTAAGGAGAAGGCCATCGCAAAATAGATGTAGCCTTTGTCGATGTGTTGATGCAATCCTTCTAGCACCAACATGAAGCCAATCAATATCAAAAAGGAAAGTGCCAACATCTTGATCGTGGGACGATCATTGATGAAGTCTGAGATCCGACCGGCAAATATGATCATCACCACCAGTGAGATAATCACCGCAATAACCATAATCAATAGCTGATCGGCGAGACCGACTGCTGTGAGGATAGAGTCAAACGAAAAGACGATATCAATCACGATAATCTGAAATATCACATTGGCAAAGCCCTTGGCCCGGACCTCTCGATTGTCATCTGCGACTCCTTCTAACTTATGGTGCATCTCCGTGATACTCTTGCCTATCAAAAAGAGGCCCCCTCCCATCAATATCAAATCCTTGACACTGATCCCCAGAGGCGTCATCCCAAACCAATCGGGGGTAGTAAATAGCGGATTAGTTAATTCCGTTACGATCCATTTGATGGTCGTCAATAAAGCCAGTCTAAAGACCAAAGCCAGCAGTAGCCCTATCGTTCGGGCCCGTGGTTGTTGGTCAGCAGGCAATTTGCCTACAACAATAGAGATAAACACAATGTTGTCGATCCCTAAGATGATCTCCATCAAGGTTAGGGTAAACAAACTGAGCAGAGCTGCTCCTGTGAGTATTTCGGCGAAATCCATCATGGAGGCAAATATAGGGCAAAACTGTATATTGTCTATAGCTAAGCTTCAATCTCGCGACTACTATGCCCCGTGTTCAATTCACCCCTATTCTCAAACGCTTTTTTCCGACGCTCCAATCTCTCCAAATTCACGCCAATAGTCTAGGTACCTTATTAGATAAATTGGAAGTAGAGCAGCCCGGTATCAAAGATTACCTACTGGATGAACAGGGCGAATTGAGGCAACACGTCAATGTTTTTGTCAATGATGAGTTGATTCGAGACCTCACTAGCCTTGATGAACAACTCAAGGAGCAAGACGAAATTTTTATCATGCAAGCCCTTTCTGGTGGATAAACCGCCTGATCTATATGGAAACGAACTACCCTTGGCTGGAAATCGCCCAAGAACTACAATCTATCTCCCAAGAAGGACTTACCTATACCCAAGGCCCTTTTGATAAAATTCGCTACGAGCGTTTACGAGAGATTGCCTCTCAAATACTAGCGGACTATAGCAATATGCCGCTGGAACAGGTCCTCGATATGTGGGCCAGTTACTCTCGCTATCCTACGCCCAAAGTAGATGTACGCGCAGTGGTGATGCAAGACGACAAGATCTTGCTCGTCAAAGAGGCCGACAATCAACTCTGGTCTATGCCTGGCGGTTGGGCGGAGATTGGCTGCACTCCTTCGGAGAACGCCATCAAGGAGGTCCGCGAAGAGACGGGGCTGATCGTTAGTGCCAAGCGCCTCCTCGCAGTATGGGACAAAAAGTGTCATCCTCACGCCCCACCTGAACCTGACTATGTCTATAAGATGGCGATTCATTGCGAAGTGCAAGGGGGAGAGCTCCGCGAGAGTATAGAGACTACAGAACTTCGTTGGTTCGGCCCGGCCGAACTCCCTCCTTTATCCGTCAATCGCAATACTGAGTCTCAAATCCTTTGGGCAATGCGTGCGGTGCAGGAAGACTTGGCCGTAGTGGTAGATTGAGGAAAATTATCTGTATGAGCTCCCGCTTACTGAAAAATCAACGCCGCTTACTGAAAACAGATGTCAATAATGAGCTAAATGCCATATTTTCCTAGACGCACTGCGTTTTCAAAACGCAGTGCGTCTGGAACATTTCAATATTTCATCATTTGGAACTATCTTCCCTTTATGCTCTATTTCCTCAGCACCTTTGACAATGCACGACTCCGCTATACGCTGGATTTGGTGTTTGAACGTGTCTTGGGCGTTGAATATCAACTTCTCAGTATTGCAGAGCATCAAAGCGCTCCCCAGCCATTGACGATCAATTATACTCAATTGATGGTTTCAGATGCCTTTAGCGTTCCCAATGTGGGCCTCCTCCAACAGGAAGCGGTGGAGGTCGTCGATACTAAAATGCAGGCTGGAGGTTTGCCCTACCTCTTTTTTTTCAATACCAGTGGCGATTCCTACCAATTGCCTTATGACCTCTTTTCGGCCGTCTTTTATTTGGTATCTGATTATGAAAAGTATGTGGAGGCTCATTATGATCAACATGGGCGCTATGAACCGAAATCCTATCCTTCGCGAGACTGGGAGTTAGTAGAGCGTCCCTTGGTGCATCATTATTGTGAGCAGCTTTGGGGCTTATTGGTCAAGCAGTTTGGAGTGGGAAATCTCCCAGAGCGTAAGAAGAGGTCTTTTGAAACCCGCTTTACCTTCGATATCGATTTTCCTTGGAAGTATAAATACAAAGGCTTCAAAATCGCCACCGGAGGCTTAGTCAAAGACTTGCTCAAGGGAGAGTGGGGCCGCTTCGCGGAACGCTTGCGTACACATTTTACAGGCAAAGACCCCAATGATACTTTTGATTTGATCCTTTCGCATTTCGACGCTGCGCGAACGCGCTTTTTCTTTTTGGTAGATCGTAATTCAACGCATGATAGTCGTTTTACCTACGAGCATCCCCAATATGCAGCCTTGATTAAGCGGATCACGATCGCCAATTATCAATATGGTGTTCACCCTTCTTATGAAAGCTTTTTAGATCACAATACTTTGGCGCATGAGCAGTGGGCCTTGTCTCAGTTGACGGGAGAGGATGTTGTACGTTCGCGGCAGCATTTTTTGCGCTATCGCTTGCCCAAAACTTATCGTTCGCTGATCAAGCTCGGTATCAAAGAAGAATATAGTAGCTGTCTCTTTCAAACTGGCGGCTTTCCCAATGGGATGGCGATTGCCTATCCTTGGTTTGATCTGCTTGCCAACGAAGTCACCGATCTGATGATCCATCCTACTCAGATTATGGATCGGACTTTGCAGCAATACCTCGATTTGACACCTACTGAGGCTGCAAAGAGATATGCGGCTTTACGGGAAGCGACCCGTGCCGTGAACGGTACATTTACGGTTTTACTCCACAATGATGTATTGAGCGAGTCCGAAGAATGGCGTGGCTGGCGTGATATGGTGTTAGGCTGGGCCGCCGAAGGATAGACTTTTTCGGTTTAGTTATTATCTTAGGAGGGTATTGACCGCTGAATCCAACAATTCTACTACTCAGAAATTCAATCATTTACCTACATGTTCAAAAAGGAACAACTCAAAGACATCCTCTTTGTCGATATAGAAACGGCTTCTGCCGTGCCCGAATACGCTCAACTAAGTGAACGGATGCAAGCACTCTGGGACAAAAAGTCGCAGCGTTACCGTAGGGGAGATGATGCTGAAAAGAGTAGTGCGCAGATATTTACCGAAAAAGCGGGAATCCACGCTGAGTTCGCACGGGTAGTTTGTATCTCCTGTGGTTATCTACAGTTTGATGAAGAAGGAGTCCCTTCCATGAACATGAAGTCTTATGGTGGTGAGGATGAAGTAGAGATCTTGGCTGAGTTTGGTAAGATGCTCGACAAATATACCTCTGTAAAACCGGGTCGTACCCTTTGTGCGCACAACGGCAAAGAGTTTGACTATCCGTTTTTGGGTCGCCGTTATGTCATCAATCAATTGCGCATCCCTTACTCTCTACAAGTACAAGGCAAAAAGCCTTGGGAGGTCAATCTGCTAGACACCATGGAGCTTTGGAAGTTTGGCGATTATAAATCCTATACCAGTTTGAATTTGCTATCAGCGATCTTAGACATCCCTTCACCCAAGGATGATATTGATGGTAGCGATGTCGGGCGTGTGTTTTGGCAAGACAAGGATCACGAACGCATCCGTATCTATTGCGAAAAGGATGTTATTACCACCGCTCAGGTCGTATTGAGAATGTGCCGCTTGCCACTCATGGAGTAGGTGAGAGTTATGGTACTGATAAAGGGATTCAAGCATTCAGAAATTCAAAAAGTCTAAAAATGTCCGAATTTAATCGTCTCAAGCGTGTTCTCAAGAGTTTGATTCCTCAATTTCCGAGGGATGAAGATCGCCAATACTCATTGGCGGATGCCCGCAATATGATCAATGATGTAGGGCTACAAATGTCCGCTGAGATTTTGGGAAAACTCGTAGAAGACGACAAAATCCTAGATGACTTTTTGAGTAATATCTACTATCTCGAAAGTGATATCGGTCGAAAAGTAGTCACCTCTTCTGCTACGATTGATATGAAGTACAATCCTCGCGTCTATGTGGAGGATGATTTGGTAGGCTTTTCGGTAAGCCATAAAGGGGAAGAAATAGTCTTTGCTGAGTATGAGCTAAACAAGCGCTAAGGCTCCTCGCCGAACGCTTAGCCCTAGTCCATGACCGGAAAGTGAAGCTAATGATAGTTTCGCTTCCTGATCCATCCGTAAACTGTCTGCTTGTAAATCACGCTCCAATAGCCAAGTCCCCAGACCTCCCTCATGGGCGATAAGGTCTGGAGCTGCCGCTGCTACCCATAATCCGGCTGCCGTCAAGATACATGTCTCCCCAAAATGAGCCCCCAATTGGGCCGTAATGCCATTGGCTTGTAAGTAGCGATATAGTCTTATCGTAGAGAGAATTCCCCCATTTTTAGAAATCTTGAGATTGCAATGATTGAAGCAGCCCTGCTCGACTAAGCGTTCTGCGGAGCGGAAAGTGGTAAGGGACTCGTCTGCCATAAGCTTGACAGAAGCGCCAAAACGACGGCATAGATCAATCATTTGCTGATCTAGTGCGACTGGCAGTGGTTGCTCTATGACACTCACCCCCGCTTCAATCAAAGCTGGAATTAGTATTAGGGCCTGTTCATAAGTCCAGCCTGTATTGGCATCTACCCTAATCGGGAACGCTTCTCCCCAATGGGTTTTGACCCAGTTTATCATCTGAAGACAATCCGCTAAACTAGCATTGACTTTGAGCTTAAGTTCTTTGAAGGCAAAACCTTTGAGGATCGGCAGCAATTTGGGTAGTTTCTCTGGCTGATCTAAAGGCACAATACCGCTATAATGTATCTGGTGAAAATATTTGATGTTGAAAAAATACGCAAGAGATTGTTGTTGTGTTTTGCCCCATAGATCTAGCAGCGCGGTCTCAAGCAGGCAAAGGGCGGCAGGCCTGAGTACTTGGGCTGCTTCCTGAAAGATAAATGCTTGTATATCCGCGAAGGAGTTAAACGTTCTGCGCAGCAGGATAGGGCTGAATCTCTGTATGTCTTGCTCCACACTAGCAAAATCCTCTCCTGTAACATAAGGCCTTGGGCATGACTCTCCATAAGCCAAAAGGCCCTCATCGCTTTCAAATTGTAAGATCACCGAGTCAGAGGTCTGGGTGGATTGATTGGTTTGACTAAAGCGTAAGCGCAGAGGCACCCGAAAAGGCGATATGACAAGCGAGGCTATTTGCATGCTGAGAGGCTTAAGATGAGGGGATCATTTGGGGGATCAAAAATCGGCGTTTAATAGAACGGAATTGTTGGCGTATGATCCTCATACCAATTTTGGCAAAGTTCTGGGAGCTTACAGGGGCGAGGGTCAGTAATCCGTTGCCTTCGAGATATCCAGGATTTCGTTGGTGATAATAGGCGATGAGAGGATTGCTTAGATCAGCGTCTTTGATTTTGCTCGCTGGATCGCGAACGTATTGTTCTGGCTTGAGGACTACTCCCGTATGGGCTTGATATAGTTGGCCATAATGGGTCGCTCCGATATGATGCATCAGCTTTTCGATTACGGGAGGTTTGCTATGAGAGGGGCTGGGGTAGTATTCATCAAGGGTGCGAGCAAAAGCCAAATAAGGCTTATAGGTGAGAGCATCACACCAAAAATAGACCTTGGCAAAGAGGAAGTAGTACCAATACCGACGCATGAGTTTCATACCCGTTTTTTGCATCAAGGCTTTGCCTCTAAAGGCTTTGTGGACGATTGTCTGGCCATAGTAGATGGTGAGGCGCCAATGTGATTCGAAACGAAAAGGAGTAACCCGCAGACCCGTGAAACCAATCAGTTGATCACTTTTATAGTAAAAGGAGTAATGATCATTGAGAGGGATACGACTGAGAAAGGACTCTTTGCTGTAATTGTAGTATTGGGAGTAGAGTTCCCACATTTGTTCTTGGACAGTAGAGTCGATAGTGCCATCTGAGATCTGAACGGTAATTTTGTTAGTTTTCATAAGGCTAGGCGTTTCGTGTTTGTTATGTTAAAGGTCTCTTCAAAAAGGCCTAGACTCAAGGTTGGAAACGCCTGAAATAGAGGGCGTAAATACTAGAAATTACGGATAGCGTATTTTCCCCTATCGAAAGCAACGATAAAGCGTTCTGCGAAGCAATGCGCATAAAAAAAGCCCTATACAATCTGTATAGGGCGATTATTTAATAGGGGGTAATTACTTACATCCCACCGTTTGCCGTCTGTGATTGGAACTTTTTATCACCGATGGCCATCGAGGTCGTACTATAGCCTAGCTTTTTGAGTTCGTTTTTCCAGAGGATCGTACCTGTTTGGGCGTCAACGGCTACCACTCTACCCATAATGGTGGCAATGATTTGCTTTTCGTGATGAATGAAGAATACCGAATAATTATTGCCGATTTTGGTACGCCATACCTCTTTGCCGTTTTGCGGATCGATCTTACAGATATGACCGGAAATGCCTACATACAAATAATCTCTCATAAAGGTCAATTATAATATTGTTGTGTATATGAAAGACCTTATTTGTGGCTGAGGGTTGGAATTAAACCTTCTTTTTGGGTACCCAAGCCCATACGTATTCACCAACAATAGGGGCATCGCCGCTTTCGTCTGAGATTTTGTACTTGACCTCGATATTGCCCTTCTCCTCGCTTTGCATTTTTTGCTTTTGTGTATCGTCTAGCCAAGCTTCTACTCTCATCCCTCCTCGGGAACGCTTAATGAACTTGGTCTCGAGCTTTTTTATCAAGGGTAGCTTATCATCTGGTAGATTGATGCCCGTGATCATGCCGGTAGCAGTTTCCACTAAGAGAACCATCGCAGCAGCGTGAATTTGGCCAATATGATTGCGCACTTTGCTACGATTGGGGAGATAGAGGACTACTTTGTCAGTGTTAAACTCTTCAAAGCGGATGCCAGCAGTACCCACAAATCTCACTTGCCTGCCGATTGCCCATGAAAGCACCCATTTAGGATATTTTTGCAGTTTGAGGACCGTCTTTTCTAATCTATTCATTGCATTAACGATTGAATGGATACTCATTGACCCAATGAAATTCGCGATTGACCAGCAGGAAGTCCTTTGGGTCTATACGCCTAAAATTCATTGATAAGGTATCACTTTGGTAAATCCCCTCTAAACTCAATAAGGCACTATCGTTGCGCGAGTAGCGCATACTATAAACATTGGTCGTATCTCCAAATTGATTCCAACGAAAAAGATTTTCGAGACTATCTGATTCCATTTGTAGATAAGTGAGCTTTCTCGTCATGGTCTTGAGGATGACCATATCGGGTCTATCTAAGGCTATATATTGCCAGCGAGTGGAGTCTGTGGTGAGTGGGGCTAGAGTATCGCCGTTTTGAACAAAGGTTTCGATCTCATATAAACCATACATTTCAGGCTTAGGCCTCTCGCTACCATATTTGCTGCGATTGTCGATCCCATCGCTGATGTTGCCATACATCACCCAAACGATCACCAAAAATTTCAAGCCCCATTGTACCCACTTTCCTTGTTTATTGAGCTTGGGATCTGGTAGCTCAACGGGCAGAGCTGTCTTATTCATGATAAGGACATTCCACAATCGCCTGATGTCTAGCATCATCAAAATGATCGCAAAGCCTAGCAAATGCATCGAAAATAACTTTACGGGAACGTCATAGCTGAAATTCAAGACCACGACATTAGACATGACTGCTATGATCACCAATGAACCCAAAGTAGTCGTTCTGCGAAAGAAGAGTAAAAACCCACCGAGCGCTTCACCAAAGCCGGTAAACCAATTATAGGGTTCCGAATACCCCATAAACGTCCACAATAAGCCCATCGGTGAAAAATCTCCCAAGGGTTCTGTCAGACGGATCAAACCCGGAAAAGGGAATTGTAATTTGATGATTTTGACAAAGCCATAAAGCATCAGGACGATGGCTAGGTAGTAGCGCAGATAGACATAGAAATAGTAAAATAGTTCTTTGTAAGCCTTGCGTTTGCGATCTAGCAAAGACCAGATCAATGTCCCTAGCAGGCTAAAACTCATGAGACTTATAAGATGGACATAATTATAAGTGGTATCGCCACTGCCTCCTTGTTGATCAACAACTGCCTCTATTCCTAAGATATTGACTGCAATCAAATTTGCGATGGGTTCCCAAACTGCTTTTGTAGCTGCTCCTAACCAATCCATATAGGGCAATTGATCCAATGGGAAGGGGAGAGAGTAAAGCAAAATATAGATCATCCCAAAGCGGAACAAAAGTCTTTGCCAAAGTGGCCAATAAGAAGCATTTAGCTTTTTCATGACGAGCTAGTTTATGATTAAATATAGGGATTCTGACAAAAGACCCTGTCACTTCATCGTAAATAGCAGATAGTGAGCAATTTTTGTGATGAAAATTGCATCCTAAGCATCAATAAATTTGCCTTAAATATTCCCTTCTACCGCAAAAACGCCTAAATTGTGCTGTTTTTTAATCGAACTAATTCAATCAAATGAACACTGCCTTTCGGACCCACAATTGTGGCGAACTACGTCTCACAGACGTAGGCAAGGAAATCAGCCTTTGTGGCTGGGTACAAAAGTCTCGCGACCTCGGATACATCCTCTTCATGGATTTGCGAGATCGCTATGGTATTACCCAGGTTTCTATCAAGTCCGATGATCAGGCCGATATCTATACAGAGGCGCGTAAGCTCGGTCGTGAGTATGTGGTTCAGGTCAAGGGCGTCCTTGCCGAACGCGAAAGTAAAAACGATAAAATGCCTACTGGTGAGGTAGAACTCGTGCCTACTGAGATCAATATTCTCAATGAGTCGAAACTGCCTCCTTTCCTCATCGAAGACGAAACCGATGGTTTGGAAGATTTGCGCATGGAGTATCGCTATCTTGATCTACGTCGTCCTCAGATGACCCGTAATATGATCATGCGTTCCAAAGTGGTCAGTGCTACTCGTCGTTTTTTGGAAAGTCAGGATTTTTTAGAGATCGAGACGCCATTTTTGATCAAGTCTACGCCAGAAGGCGCTCGTGATTTCATCGTCCCTTCTCGTTTGCAGCATGGCGCATTTTACGCTTTGCCGCAGTCTCCTCAGATTCTCAAGCAATTGTTGATGGTAGCAGGCATGGATCGCTACTTCCAGATTGTCAAGTGTTTTCGTGATGAAGACTTTCGAGGAGACCGTCAGCCAGAGTTTACGCAGATAGACTGTGAGATGTCTTTTGTCGATAAAACAGACGTCCTCAATACGTTTGAAGGCATGACCAAATTTGTCTTCAAAGATGTCATGGGCGTAGAGCTGCCTGACTTCTTACATATGAGCTACAAAGACGCGATCAAGTATTATGGTACTGATAAGCCTGATCTTCGTTTTGACTGTAAGATTGTCGATCTCAATGAGCAACTCGCCGGTACAGAGTTTGGACTCTTCAATAGTCTCATCGAAGGAGATGGCCTCCTAGCTGGTATTGTCGCTAAAGGTTGTGCAAGCTATACCCGCAAGAAGCTGGACAAGCTGACTGCCTTTGTCAAAGAGCCACATCGTGGAGGTACAGGCCTCGTTTATGTCAAATACAATGAAGATGGCACGATCAAGTCGTCTGTAGATAAATTTTACACCCAAGAGCACCTCCAAAAGATCCTAGCGTTCGCCGGGGCGGAAAAAGGGGATGTACTCCTCATCGTAGCTGATCAAAAGCATCGTAAGGTCCGCAGGATACTCGGTGATCTACGCCTACACCTTGGCAAAGCCGAAAACTGGATTGATCCAAATGCTTGGTCTGTGTTTTGGGTAGTTGATTTTCCTCTTTTTGAAGAAGACGAGGAGACGGGCGAATTGACCTTTGCACACCACCCATTTTGTATGCCAGTTGAAGAAGATTTGCAATATCTCTATACTGAGCCTGAGCGAGTTGTCGCCCAAAGCTATGATATGGTGATCAACGGCAATGAGATTGTCAGTGGTTCTGTCAGGGTTCATAACAAAGACGTACAGGACAAAATATTTGATATCCTCGGACTCTCTGAGGAGGAAAAAGACGCCAAATTTGGCTTTATGCTCCGTGCCTTCGAATATGGCGCTCCTCCACACGGCGGTTGTGCTTTTGGGGTGGATCGTATGGTGATGTTGATGGCAGGCGAATCTAGTATTCGTGATGTGATCGCCTTTCCAAAAACTGCAGGTGGTCGCGACCTCATGATGGACGCACCGGCTACTGTGCCTGATGCCGCGATGAAAGATTTGGGCATCAAGTTGAGAGAATAATATTTTCATAAAATATGTAATATGTGGCGGCACAAAATCTTGTGCCGCCACTTCTTTATATTGGCTTATATGGAAAAAGGGACTTTCGCGGACCAAGTAGCCATCATCACCGGCGCGGGACAAGGGATTGGTTTTGAGATCGCTCGGCAGTTAGCAGAGCAAGGGGGCAGTGTAGTTATCAATGATTTAGATGCCGGCCTTGCCGAACGCGCTGCCCAGTCAATTAGCGAGCAAGGAGGCCAAGCCCGAGCGTTCGTCGGAGACGCTAGTCAAATAGACTGTATCGAGGGGATGATCGCTTTGGCACTAAAAGTCTATGGTCGTCTTGATATCGCTGTTGCGAACGCTGGCATCACTACTTTTGGGAGCTTTTTGGACTATCAGCTAGAGCAGTTTCAACAACTGATGGCGGTCAATTTGCAAGGCTCCTATTTCTTGGCCCAGCGGGCAGCGCGAGAAATGATCCGCCAAGGCGGAGGAGGCCGTATTTTGTTTATGTCCTCGGTTACGGGGCATCAAGCTCATCCCAATCTAAGCGCTTATGGCATGACCAAAGCAGCTTTAGAAATGCTTGCCAAAGGGCTCAGTGTAGAATTAGCGGAGACTGGGATCACCGTCAATGCTATCGCTCCCGGAGCGACGCTCACCGAACGAACTCTGTCAGATCCTGATTATCTCGCCACTTGGGAACGGATTACGCCTACCTCTACGGTTTCTACTACGGCTGATATCGCGCATGCGGCTCTGTTTTTGCTTTCGCCCAAGGCTCGGCAAATTACAGGACAATCGCTCATCGTAGATGGAGGTTGGACTTCGGTCAGTCCGCCGCCGGAATAATCTCCAATAACGAAAGCCAATATCGAAGGTGCTATATGGATATTGAAAATTGAACTTCAGTATTGAACATTCCAAGCGTTCCGCGCAGCGGAGGACGCCTACTTAGCCATTTCTACGGTACAGTTTTCGATAATTTGACTACCACCGCCGATCTCATATTCTGCGCGGTAGATGATCGTGATACTGCTATCAGCTTCATTGACTGTACCAGAACCGATGATGCTATATTGATCACAATAGAGTTCGTCGGCTTCGATATCAAACTGAGTATCAGAGGTGAAGTTGGCGCGAATTGTGAGTTCACCGCCGGTGCTATTACAAGTATATTCACCAATATTGATAATAAACATGCCTCCGCTAACAGCTGGGTTTTCCTGAATGCTGAGGACATAGTCATCAATATTGCAGCCAGTAGTGGTGGTATGATAGTTACCTGCAATGCGCTCGGCAATACTCACTTCACAACGGCCAAAGTCGTCCGTAGTGTAGCCGGGATCGCAACTACATATTCCTCCTTCTTTACATTCACCATTGGCTCCGCAGATGGTATCTTTACAAGGGTCTTGATTACAAGCTGGCAAAAACAGAAATCCGACAAATAGCAAGAGGAACAAACGGCTTAACTTCATCTTTATGTGTTATTTTTCCAAGGTCGCGGAGCAGTTGTCTTCACGCATGATCCCATCAGCATCATACTTGACCACAAAACCTATCGTCAGGATACTGCCCTGTATGGTGCCTTCACCACTAAAAGTATAGGCAATTTTACCACAATCGATGGTCTGTTCTGGAATAGTCATTTTTATACTATCTACGGTAGCGCTTAATTTGACGCGGCCCGCACCTTCTGGACATTCATAGTCTCCTAAATCATAGACAAATACTGCATTACCTTCAGCCTGCTCAACCAATACTTCATGATTGGGAGAAGTGGTGAAGCAACCATCATAGTTGACTTGGTAAGTACCTAAGTATTTTTGGCGAGTGCTAGTAGCACAATCTGCCCCTTCAAAGCCTTCTTCACAATTGCAGGCGCCCGTTATTTCGTCGCAATTGCCATTGGCACAATTGACGCCTTCACAAGGACTACTCGGACAGCCCGTAAGGCTCATCAACAGTAATACCCCTGACAAAAGGCCCCAAAATCGGATATGAGATACTTTATTCATCTATATATAATGCTTAGGCAAAGTAACATTTCCGATGCGGAAATGATGGACGCTGTTAAATAAACGTAAAAATCGAACCGTAATTGGTGTTAAAATCGGTACCCAACGGACAAACCCGTTCGCACTAGCGGTAAATATATCGGAAAACGAATATTAAGATCTCGATTGGCTACCCACTCCTCAACCCTAGAAGGATCAATATCTACGCCAATCTCGCCAAGAAACTGATCTCTAATCTTGATATAGTCATCCGAAGTCAGCGCATTACTTGATCCTTGTAGGCGAATAGGCGTAAATGCCGCGCCTAAACCGGTATAAATATCAATCGAAAAACGTTCGGCAATAAAAAATTGTACGCCTATGCCCAAAGTGCCACCGATGTTTTGCAAACGCCCGTCAAAAGTGATCGTAAGGGGATTGCCATTGTCCTCTGTAAAAGTAAAAGGGATCTCAAAAGCGTGTCTACTATATCGAAAAGCGGCTGCTAGATAAATCCCGACTGGGGAGTCATATCGCTGCGATTGGAGGTAATATCTAAACTCGGGCGTGATGGCAAATTTGGTGTAACTCCCACTAAAGTTGAAACTAATGCTATCTGGATTTTCAAAAATCCAATTACGCAAGAGATCAGAGCCGGGAATATCACGTGAAGGAGTCAAACCGACGATCACTCCTAAACTCATATTGTTTTGGATGGCTCGCTCATAATGCAAGGCCACATGACCACTCGGGAGGTTAGGAAGATTGATTTTGAGGACATTTTGCTGGGCTTGCAGGCTCGAAAGACCGCTGATGAGTAAGACCCAGCTCAGGCTAAGCAAGTGTTTGATACGCATATATTCTAAGCTATTTTGACTTTTTAGACAGCAAGGCTGCCATCTTAGTAACGAGTTGATCTACATTATCGGTATTAAAACACATCGGAGGCTTGAACTTGATGACATTGTGATAGGGGCCATCAGTCCCTAATAGTATTCCTGCTTGCCTCATGCCGAGAACGATAGCCTCTGCAAGCTCTGCATCGGGTATTTTGCTTTGGGCGTCCTTGACGAACTCTATGCCCCAAAATAAACCACTCCCTCTCACATCGCCTATCACTGGATAGTCTGCGGCCAATTTGCGCATCTCCTCTCCAAAATAATCGCCTACGATTTTGGCTTGCTCCATCAGGCCTTCCTCCTCTATCACCTTGAGTACTTCTAAGCCGATGGCACAAGAAACCGGATTTCCTCCAAAGGAACTAAAAAACTCCATGCCATTTTCAAAAGCTTGGACGACAGCCTCGGTCGTAACAAGGGCTCCGATAGGATGTCCATTGCCCATCGGTTTGCCTAGCACCACGATATCTGGTACCACTCCTTGGCTCTCGAAGCCCCAATAATGCGTTCCGAGACGGGCAAAACCCGTTTGTACTTCATCTGCGATGCAAAGGCCTCCTTTGGCACGTATCTGCGCATAGATCCCTTGCAAATAAGCGGCAGGAATCGGGACTTGCCCCCCACAACCAAGCACTGACTCCGCGATGAAGGCAGCCGGAGCATCAAGTTGCTCGAGCATTTGTTGCGTTTGAGTGAGATAGTCATTTACGCTGCCTCGCGAACGATAGAGATCGTAAAGCGGCAAGGCTTGGACGTGCTTGGGCGCTCCTTTGCCCCCTTTGCCATTGTATTTGTAACTACTAATGTCTATCCCTACTTGCGTATTGCCATGATAGCCATGATCCATCACGACAAGTTGAGAGCGTTTGGCGTAGGTTTGGGCGAGCCTGATGGCTAAATCAGTGGCGGCACTACCAGAATTGACAAAATATACATACTTGAGAGGTGCGGGGAACTTATCAGTTAAGGCCGCTGCGTATTCGTTGAGGAGAGGATAGAGATAGCGCGTATTGGTATTGAGTTTGGCCATTTGTCTTTGGCCTGCATTAACTACCCGAGGATGTCCATGTCCTAGATGGATGACATTGTTATAGGCATCGAGATAGCTCTGTCCTCGTTCATCATAAAGGTACTGCAATGCTCCACCTCCCAAGATGAGTGGGTCAGGATAGGATAATTTTAATCCTTTGCTGAGATGTTGTTGGCGTTCTTGCTGCATAGCTTGGGCGTTCGGCAAGGCCGGAACGCTAAAACCACAGCGAACTAATAGCTGACGCTCGAAATCAAAAGGGTTGAGTTGTATCCATTGCTGTAGTAATGTCCAAGCGGGAGCCTCACTGATCGCGATATAATCATTGTCTGGAAAGAGATGGCGAGAATGTGCAGACATGCAAACACTGGTACATAGGCGTGCCGCAACGAGATAGTATAGAATCGCGATTTCGCGTTCCTCAAGAGGAAACTCCAAGTGATATGCCTCAGAGATATCTAAAACTGCTGCCATCGGATCGACTTTCTGCATACATGCATAGGCAAGTGTCACGGCTAACTCATGAATGGTGGCGGTGTAGGCTATATCCCCAAAATCGATCAAGCCACTGACCCGTCCGTCTTGGGTGAGTACATTCCATTCGTTTGCATCATTGTGGATGAGACTGCGACGGAGATGGGGCATCTGAGGGAGGACGTGTTCACGGTATTGCTGAAAGAAGTAAGCAGCAATTCTGCGATTGTTTACGTCCTGAATGAGAGGCAAGTGTATGGTGGTGTCTAGGCAATATTGTAGATCCCATTCAAATCGTCTACGCTCTATGGCAAGTGGCCTAAGCGGGAGTAATAATTGATCTAGCTTCCCCATGAAGGTGCCGAGGCTTTTGAGTAGTGTTGGACTATGTTCGGCTTCGGCTAAGAAGGTCCCCGGTATATAGCTCAACAAGCGAGTCATATACTGCTTTTGTCCCGTCTGATAAGTAAAAAGCTGATTGCCTAGCTTATCGGCTTGGGGAATCGGTAACAAACCTGGAAGATTGGCTTGAGTACTTAAGTATTGGAGGACAGTATTTTCGGCATGGAGAATGTCTGCCGAATCTTCGCTCGGATCAAGTTTGAGTACATAGCGTGATTGATCTGCTAGTTTGAGTCGAAAGTTGAGGCTGCCATAGCCTGCCATCTGCTGAGCAGTAGCTTCTATGGCAAAATGTTGATGAACGATTTTACTAGCGAGAGACTCCATGAAGGGTATTTTGACCCTAAAAAACGAAATGATTTTGAAATTATTTCTGGGAATCGAAGGGAAAAACTAAAGCTGGTTGTAGTAAATACTCAGGCATTATAAGACAAGTGAGAGGCTAAGTAGTGATAGAGAGGGATTTAGGTGTTTGCGGATTTATGAAGAGGGGAGCAAATTTGTCTGTCTTAATGATGATATATTATTTTATTTATGCTTAAATTGTTCATTGATTCAGAACACAATTTGGGCGTTTTGATATAAAAGGCACTCATTTTTTCTGTCCTAACCTTTTGAAATCTAACACTAAGCACTATGCGAAATTTTACACTCGCTTTGGTTTTATGTCTAACCACCTCGCT
Source organism: Bacteroidia bacterium (assembly GCA_045106675.1). Lineage (GTDB taxonomy): Bacteria > Bacteroidota > Bacteroidia > J057 > J057 > JBCAWW01. Next base: position 4,692 of record JBGCFA010000045.1, on the reverse strand, counting down.
GGCCTTTGCACAGAGCAATGTGCCTCGTCAGAAAGTAATCGTTGAGATTACCACTGGAACTTGGTGTGTATATTGTCCGGGTTCTGCTTTAGGAGCAGACGATCTACACGCAAATGACCATGAGGTTGGCATTATTGAGAATCATGATGGAGATGCTTTTGAAACTCCAGGATCTGCTTCTCGTGTCAACGACTATTATTCAGTTACTTCTTTCCCAACCGCACACTTTGATGGTGAAAACCCATCTGTAGGTGGAGACGCCACCAATACCCTATATCCTGGGTATCTGAACAAGTTTAACAGTGCATTTGCTGTAAATACACCGATTGCTTTAGAGATTGGCTTGGTCAATCCTTCTGGCAATACTTATGAAGCCGAAGTTGTAGTTAGCCAAACTGCTAGTGTACCTGCTGGTTCTAACTTAGTTCTACACATGGTGCTTACAGAGTCTCACCTTAGTGCCAACTGGTTTGGCCTCAATGAGTGTAACTTTGTTAACCGCATGATGATGCCTGACCATTTTGGTTCTGCTTTGACTTTATCTGTTGGAGCTACTGATACGATCAGACAGTCTTTCCAGATCCCTAGTAACTATATTTTGGGTAACTGTGAATTGGTAGTATTTGTACAAGATGTGAACTCTCAAGTAATCCATCAAGGTGAAGTAGCTGCTGTTGATTTGGCTGCTATCCCAGTTGAAGCTGGTCTTGTTACACTTTTGACTCCTATTCGTGAAACTTACTGCGACAACTCTATTACTCCTGAGATTCAGGTGTCTAATAATGCAGGACCTGCAATGACTGCTCTTAATGTTGAATACTCTGTCAATGGTGGTACTCCAATGATGTACACTTGGACTGGATATGTTGAGTCAGGTGATTCTACAAACATCAGCCTTCCTGCAGTTTCTTTTGCTCCAGTATCAATGGGCAATGCACTTGATATCAAACTGATTGATCCTAATGGATTAAATGATCCAGACCTTACCAATAATGAGATTACTGCTAATTGGGACCGTCCATCTTCTCCTTCAGGAACTTATCAGGTAGAAATCAAGCTTGACAACTACGGATCTGAGATTACTTGGGAAGCGCTTGACGGTACTGGTACTGTGATTGCTTCTGGAGGTCCTTATGCCGATGGTTCTACTGCACTTATCTCTGAGACTTTTGATGTAACTAACGTTGGTGATTGCTACCGTTTTGAAATCAAAGATAGTTGGGGTGATGGTCTACAGTGGCAGAATATCGGTTACTTCCACGTATACGATCCTTCTGGAAACGTACTCGTTGAATCAGTTGATGGTGATTTTGGCGCAGGATCAGATGTAAACTTTGAAGCAAGCTGGACTACAGCACTTGAGCCTAAGTTGGCTGAAGAAGCACTTCAGGTTTTCCCTAATCCAAACACAGGTCTCTTTTCTATCCGTCTTACGGAACGTCCAACTGAAGCAGTTCAAATTTCTGTCTATCAGTTAAATGGTCAGCTTATTTCTTCTGTATCTACTTCTGCACAGGAGTATCAGTTTGATATCAGTGAGCAGCCTGCAGGATTGTACTTAGTCAAAGTACGTACTGCTGAAGGCATGCTAACTCAGAAGATTACTAAATATTAATTTTAATATAAAACCTTAAGGAGGAGCTCACCGGCAGATTTTAATCTGCCGGTGCCATCCTTTACAGTAGTAACTATAATGATGAAGTCCTTGAAACAAATCTTTGCGCTCTTAATTTGCACACTACCCTTTTTTGCTTTTGGTCAAGATTACACCTTTAGCTTTGGTGCAGACTCATTAGTTTTTGCTGAGGCAGGTTCTTTCATAATTGCTGATGGCAAGGTGAAAAACCTGATGAGTGAGACCCGTAACTTCGATTGGTACATTGACAGTGTAGATGCACCAGCTGACTGGGATGTTTACATTTGTGACAAAAATACTTGTTATACCCCTGCTACTACTCAAGAAGAGTTTTTCTTGGATCAAGAGGAAGAAGGTATCTTTAAGCTAAACGTCGTCGTTGGTACTGCTGCAGTTGGTAGGGTTTATATGACAATCGTAATGCAGGAAGATTCTACTCAGATCATTCATCAAGAGGTTGAAATCAATGCTGCACTTAGCGATATCGATCCTTTGCTAGAAGCAGGTGTCAGTATGTCTCAAAATGCACCTAATCCTGCTACTGGATCAACTATGGTAGAACTAGATCTCCAAGGTCGTCGTGGTGAAATTCGCGTTGCAGATCTTACGGGACGTAGCTTACAGACCATTTCATTAAGCGGTACTACACGTACTGTAGAGCTTGCTGGTGATCTACCTGCTGGTATCTACTTCTATACGCTTTGGATGGAAGGTCGTCCGATCATCAGCCATAAGATGCAACTCAACTAAATTAATTAATACACACCTAGCCTCTTTTTCTCATAACAATCTCTTATTCCTTTTTATGAAAAAAATTACCCTACTAAGCTTACTCAGTTTACTGATTATTTCCGCTTGGGGCCAAAGTAGCGTGCAACGCAACAAGGTCGTGCTGGAAGTCGTGACTGGGACATGGTGTGTGTTTTGTCCTGGATGGGCTTTAGCCGCCGATGATTTTCACAACAACGGTGATGAAGTAGCTGTCATTGAGTATCACGGTGGTGATGCTTATGAAACTGCTAATTCTACTGCGAGGATCAACTATTACAATGCTACTAGTTATCCTACTGCAGTCTTCAATGGTACAGATCAGAGCTCTGGTGGTCATGCTAGTAATAGCGTTTATAGCCAAAACTATGGTCGCTATACCTCAGCTTATGGAGTAGCTTCTCCAATAGACATGGATATGCAATGGTCTTATGACACGACAACTCAGTCATTTACCGTCAACGCCATTTTGGAGCAAGTAAATACTATTTCTGGAAGTATGAATCCAGTACTTCACTTTGTGATTACTGAATCTCACATTCCTGCCAGTTTCTTTGGCTTGACTGAGGTCAATTTTGTGGAAAGAGTAATGCTCCCTAATGCAAATGGTACTGCCTTAGCATTACAATTAGGTGTCAAGGATACGATTTCGTACACCTTTACAATTGATGCAGCATGGGATCGCCAGAACATGGAAATAGTTTCATTTATTCAGGACCCAGCTTCAAAAACAATTTTCAATGGTGCAGTAGAAAGCCTCCAAGGTCCTACTTCTACCTATGATGCTGCTATTTTAGCTTTCGAAACAGAAATCGGTGCTAGACTCTGTAAAGATGAAGCGCTTGCTCCTGAAATTGAAATCGAAAACAATGGTGCTGCAATTCTCACAAGTCTTGACATCAATTACACTGTCAACAACGAAGGCGTGCAAACTTACAATTGGACAGGTTCACTCGCTTATGGCGAAACCGAAATTGTAAGTATCCCTGCTATTACTTTTACGCAACAAGTGACTGCCAATGAATTAAAAGTATTTGTAGCTAATCCTAATGGTAGCCAAGATCAAGAGAGTACCAATGACTTGATTTCTGCTACCTTTGATTACCCTACTCACAATCCTGGTACTTACCAATTGGTCATCACTCCTGATGTCAAAGGAAGTGAAATCACTTGGGAAATGATCAATGACAAAGATGGTTCTATTGTCGCCTCAGGTGGTCCTTACTTCGATGGTAGTACTAGTTTGATCGTTAAGCAGTTTTCTGTTGGTGATAACACTGGTTGCTACACATTCCGTATGATGGATGCTGGTGGTGATGGTATGCTCGAATTCTCAGCTGGTTCTTATCAACTACGTGATAGCAAAGGCAATATCGTTGCTATTTCTGCTGATGGAGACTTTGGTAGCTTGGATCAAAGCCAATTCACCCTTGAATTTGCAACTGCGGTTGAACCTTTGGCTGCTAATTTGGTCAAGGTTTTCCCTAACCCAACTTCATCTATCTTTACTGTTGAGATGCCAGAATTACGTTCTCAAGAAGTAAGCCTGAATCTATTTCAACTTAACGGTGCCTTGGTAGCAAAAGCTAATACTCAAATTGGCCAACACCAATTTGATCTTAGTGATCAGCCAGCTGGTATCTACATACTCAAAGTACAGACTGTTGAAGGTGTTTTCGTTCAGAAGATTACCAAGCAGTAAGAAAAATATTTTATAAAAAAACTCGCAGCAGATTTTTCTGTTGCGAGTTTTTTTTGTCCGTAGAATAGTATTGGTAGTTTGATTTGAAATGTCTTTTGTCTTCCGGCTAAAATTCAAACCCCATTAGTCCAGTACCTCCGCCATTATGGACGATCATGATATTGCCTTGCAGAACGTTAGAGTTGAGCAGGGCTTCGCTGGTATAAAGCAATTTAGCGGTATAAATAGGATCACTCAAGACTCCTTCGGTACGAGCATAGCGTTTGATGGCATTACGGATGCTGGCATTTACACTACCATAGGCTGCGGCTGTAGCCGAACGATGAAGTCTATAGTTTTTTGCTTCTTGGGGTAGGCCAGAGGGGATATACACTTTGAGCCATTCCCTGACCTGAGTTAAGACATCACTAAAACTGCTTTGAGTACCTGCTGTAAGGATGACTTCTATATTTGTATGTCGTTGTCTCCAAGCGTTGAGCCAAATCAATACAGCAGCTGTTAAGCCCGTCCCTGCATCAATACAGATGTGGTTCATGCGTTCGCCAAGGGCTAATTCATTGCGCTCAATATCGATCAGTAAACTAGC
>JBGCFA010000449.1:0-4364 GCA_045106675.1 Bacteroidia bacterium | reverse complement strand
CCATCACGAAAGTCTTCATTGGAAGTCTCCATGCAGAGCAATCCCACACTTGGCAAATAGGGCAGATGGCCCGCTTTAAAGTCTGCTACTACTCCCTCAATCAATTCCACGGCCGCACGAACCAGTGCTGGCTTGGATCTGTCGCTAGGATCATCTTCGACATAGTGTGCCTCGACGGGCTTTCCAAAAAGGTCATGGGTAGCGGTTTTGAGCGGGACCATTTGCTCATTATACATATTGCGGTTGGAGTAATTGATGATCTCCGGACGGCAGCGAAAGTGCTCTCTCAGGCTCACAATGTTTGGATAAATCACCCCACTAAGTGTATAGATACTCGCAGTACGACTGTTGAGGTGAAACTGCTGTTTGAAAGGATGATTGATCAAGTAGCGATCCAAAATCTGATTAGTACGCTCCATCGGAAACATCGAAGCATTGGTTACTACAGAAGTCTGATTTTCATCCCCAACGATGATGCTTTTGCGGGCTCTAAAGATCAAATTGAGCATGCTAATATCACACTGACTGGCCTCATCCACGATCAATAGATCAAATTGACCCGGATCTGCTTCTGGGAAGAAACGAATAGCGGTATCCTGCGGCATAATCCAAATCGGTACTACTTCGCGAGCCTTTTTGAGGTTTTGGATAGCGGAGTCAAGGTTACGGGCGGTATTCTTGCCATAGCCTTTACCGATATTGATGAGATCGTTCCGCCAAGCGGAAAGAGCCGACTTTTGATCCTCACTGATATGCGCCTGCTTATTCATCCAAGTCTGGTAAGCGATCAGTTCGATAATAAGCTTTTCGATGTCTTTTTGGAGCAAGCGCAATTGATCGAGCTTTTCATCAGTTTCGCCTATCTCTTTGAGGCAAGCTGCAATTAAGTCATCTAATTCACGACGGAAAATGGTCTTAGCCCAATCAATCGTATCGTCATCGAGTAAGCGCCTGCTTTCTGGATATTGCGTTTGAAAGGCTTGCAGGCGAGCTTGTACGACAGAATTTTGTTCTGCCTTCTGCTTCGCGGCTTCATAAGATTGGATTGCAGTATCATAGACAATGGCATAAGTATTCTGCAAAGCCGTAAGCATATCTTGCCAAAGCGGAGAAGGCGTTTGTACTCTTGGGATGGCAGCCAAGATGGCCTCATATTCGTCTCGCTGAGCGATCTGTGATTTTTGATCGGAGAGTTGCGTCAAGCGTTCCCAAATGGGCTCCCAATCTTCATAGTGAGTCGGAATCTCAGTGATGTTTCTTTCACGCAACATCTCATTGAGATGCGTCATTTGAGTCCGTAAACTGAGAAACTGTTGAATCTCGTTGAGGACTTGCCATAGGTTCTGACGATCAACGTTGATATCTAATGGACGCAAAGCATTGTGTAATTGAATCGAGAGTTGCTTGAGACGAGACTCTTGTTCCAAGTATAGACTCAGCGTTTTGAGACTACTTTTGTCCTCTATTCTGATGCCGTTGAGTTGACATTGGAGTAGTGCCTTATGAGGAGTTGATAGGAGCTTGCGTTGCAGAACGCTTAGTCTGTCCTTCGTTCCAAATTTGGCTAGTAATGTAGCGACTTGTTGCGCTAAGTATTCTGGTTCCTGCGTTTCAAGGATTTCGCCACTAAACTGATAAGCCAACATCTTTTCACGCGCTAGCTCCGCTTGTTGTACTTCATGTTCCCACTGTTTGTAGAGCGTATAAAGTCTGTCTGGAGAAAGTACTACTTGTCTTTGCCACTTGGCAAAGTGCGGCCATGCTTCCAATACTGGTCGATAAGCTTGTAATTGATGCAAAAAGGCTTCGTCAAGTAGGCTCGGATCAAGTGTATTGGTCTCAGTCTGTTGGCTCAAAATCCCTTGCCATTTCTCGATCTCTGCTAGGCTGGGCAAAGCTTCAACCTCTGGCCAATCAAAGTCCGATAAGCTAGTATCTAGTTCAGGGATCAGTGCTTGCAGCTCAGCTATCTCGTTCAGCAAGGCTGGAATCTCAATATCCGCTCCAATATTATCAGGAAAACGTAAATCGGATTGCTCCTCTTGCCAGGCTTTGACCCACTCGATAGCGGTTTGCTCTATATTGGTCCCCGTTGTGGGATCAGTGAGACTATAGCTAGCGGCATTTTGAGCGATCAGATGTTCGATCTCGATTTGGAGTTGCTTGAGGGCTTGATCTTTATTTGCCAGCATAGATTGCATCTCTGCCAATTGCTCGGGATCGTATTGCTGGCTGAGGTGATCTTTGATGGCATCGATGGCAAACTTGAGGTCGTTGAGTTCTGTGCCTTCCTCGACTAGAGAAACCGCCAAATCGCGAATCGGAGCCGGTAATTTCCCTTTGATGACTTGTAGAGCTTTGGCGTATTTAGAAACAATCAAGATCGACTTTCCCTGCGCCACAAAATGACTAGTCAAATTGGCGATCGTATGGCTTTTGCCAGTGCCGGGAGGGCCTTTGACGATGACAGTGTCTTGCTCTAGCAAACGCTTGGCAATGGTCAATTGCTCCTGATTGTAGGGTAGGGGGAAGAGGAAGCGTTCTGGCACAGGCTCGGAAACCGAAGACGCTGATTGAACGCTAAAGGCTTCCTTGCGATAAGCAATCCGCAACGGACTACCCGGACTGCGTAAAGCAAATAAACGCTTGAAATAGTCCGGAATCTCATCATTGCGACCTTCACTCCCTAGGGCGTGGATTTTTTCGATGATATTGGCGGCATCGCGAGAGATATGCATGCCATCCTCTTGCTGACGGACTTGGATCACGGGTGCAAAGTGCAATTCGACGCCTTCTTTTTGGCCCCCTTCGGGGAACGCAAAATTGAGTTCGCGACCAGCGAAAAAGCCATCATATACCTGCGGAAAAACGCTCAAAATGCGTAATGCCGTGGCATGATAAGTCGGTCCGAGATATTTTGGATCGAGTTGGAAATCAAGGCTCTGCTGATTGAATTGATCGACTTCGCGCAATACCGTCTGCTGACGCTCGCGGATGACTTCTTCTCGTTCTTCAGGAAACCACTCTGGCAGTAAGGCTGCAAAGGACTGTTCACAACTGATTGCACTGCCAATACTGCCCATCTCTAGGCGAATAGTCTGCTTTTCAAGTTTGAGTTGCAGTGGTACATGAAAGAGGAAATTGCGATATGCATGCTCGCCACTCCCGCCAGTCAACAAGCCAAAGGAAAGAGACAAACGACGATCTGGATGCGCCTTGAGGTCGTAATAGAGCGCATGCAAACCATCATATAACTGAATCAAAGCCGAAGCATTGCCATGCTCTTGATGGTGCTTGCGCAAAGCACGTTGGTAGGCGATACGAAGCTCTTCCCGCAAAGGTAGAGTCGTAAATTTTTCCATCGCCTGATTGTTGGGCTGCACCTGCAAGCGTTCGTTGCGCTGCTGAAAATTGACCCAGCCATCCAAGATTTTAGGGACTTTCAGATTTTGTACTTCCTCAAGCGGCTTACCATCGACCCGGCCTGCAAATTCGCGATAAATACGCATGCGTTCCGGATCGGCAGTAAAGCTGCAAGAGGCTTCGGCTAGTGCTGTAACACTAGGTACGCCCGAAGAGTCGGTTTCTATATTGACCCAGCCTTCCAGTTGCTCTGGGAGCTTGGGAGGAGTGGCTGGGCTAGTGCGATGCAATACGAGCAAAGCTTGTTCGGATTGCTCAAATTGGAGCTGAAGGGCAGGGTTTTCGTTTTGGGCGAGTTGCTGAAGCAAGCTAAGTTCCCACCAATCACGGTGGCGACTTTTGCGATAGCCAGCCTCATAGGTAAAATCTAAACTAGGCTGTGAGGTCTGAAAAAGATCTCTCAGGTAGCCAAATAGATTGACCAATGGAGTAGAAGGTGCTTCGATCGCGGTAGTTTTTTTTGCAGCGGACATATTTCAATTCGTTTAGTTCGGTTTTGCTAAACGGTCAGCGATGACAGTTTAGGCAAGATGTATTTCGTCGTCGCCTCGAAAAATGACGTACGAAATCAGACGTAGGCATGGAGCCTAAGTGATGTAAAACGATTGATTTTGGGGGACTCATTTTTCAGCCCGAAGGACGAACGATGAGTTTGAAGTGCAAACACTTCCGAGGTGGGTGGAAGAACGATCGATGTTCTTCGGCTGAGCGTTCCGCGAAGCGGTAACGATAAACTGCAAAAAGATTTAAAATTTGGCGATAGGCGATGAAAGTCTGGGGATTACTTTGGTTTTTCGCTTTGCCTTAATGTGTTGCTTGGGTTACGGTGGAGTTTGGAATTGGTTTGGATTTTTTTGTAAGGGCTTGAGGGTGAGGGAGAAAAAATTGGTTTTGGAATATATGCTGTCCGGTTTATGGATTGGGTTTGTTTGTAGGTTCGG
>JBGCFA010000448.1:0-7912 GCA_045106675.1 Bacteroidia bacterium | reverse complement strand
CTCTATTGGCAATCACCGACTTGGATGTGAGCTCAGTTCAAAATCAAGATCGTGCTGGATTCTTTATCCCATGGCCGCAGGGTGGAGCAACTAACAATTATCCGCTGCGTGGTTTGGTTTCCAATGCTGGTAATACGGATGTAAGCGGTGATATCTATACCCTTGCTCAGATCACTGATACACTAAACAACCAACTGTATATCTCTTTTGATACTATTTTTGGCGGCTTGAACCAAGGTATGTCAGCAGAAGTTCAGTATGATCTTCAGTTTAATCCTCCAACACCTGGACCGTATACGTACTCTATATTGATCACCAATTCGACTACTTTAGGTGATATAAATGGTACGAATAATGCTCGTTCTGCGGAATTGGTAGCAGTCGATACTACTGGTACTGAAGCAAACTTGGACTTTGTTAGTAGTAACTTTGTAAAGTTACTTTCTCCTAATGAAACCAATCTCGGTTTGGTCAACTGGTCTAGTAATAATGATGACAGTGGCGCAGGTATCTACTTTGATCCATTTGCTTATCCTGTTACAATTACTGCGGTTGAGTTTTTCCTTTCTGGTTTGAATAACTGTACGCCTACTGAAGGGATGATCGCTCAGATTTTCGAGTATGATCCAGCGACCAATCTACCTGGTACTCAGCGTTACCAACAAAAAGTTCCGTTGAACGAGATCAACATTGATCCTGGCAATATTGGTTGGACACGTATTGATTTAGCCACTCCTATCACGATTGATTCTTTAGGATTTATGGTTAGCTATATTCAGGATGATGATTGTATCGTACTCTTGAATGAAACAGGTAATCTCGGACCTTATTCTCTTCGTAGCTATGAGATCATTTCTGGCTCTTGGGGTACTTATCGTAGTGGCACCTCTGAAGATCCTTATATCAGAGCAGTTGTCGATGTTGATAGCGCGGTATTTACTAGCATTGACAACCCTTCGGATTTGGTGGAGACTTTCAAAGTATTCCCTAATCCTACTTCTGGTGAACTCAATATCTTGATCGAAACTGAGCGTCCTACAGATATGGATATTAAGATCTACAATCTACAAGGACAGAAGGTAATGCGTGAAGTAAGCAACAATGTAAGCCGCCTAGATCGTAAGATCGATCTTTCTAGCGTGCCTGCAGGCGTTTATTTTGTGCACCTGACTACTCTTGAAGGGACTCAGATCGCTAAGATCGTGCTCCAGTAAGTCTCGTTTGCAGACTTAAATAAGATAATGGCAGATTCAGCTTGTAAGCTGAATCTGCTTTCTTATTTTTACACTATGCGATTCCTGCTTAGCGTTCGTCAATCTATCGATGCCATCCGTAAAAATCTTTTTCGGGCTGGTGTAACCATCTTCATTATTGCCTTAGGGATCACCGCTTTGATCCTCGTGATGACTTCTATTGAAGGGATTCGACAAGGCTTGACGGATAGCTTTGCTCAGTTGGGAACCAACAACTTCCGGATTGTCAATCGTGCCTCTGCTGTCCAGATTGGTCGTCGTGGCCGAAATCGAGTCAGATACCCCGCGATTACCTACCGTGAGGCACTTGATTTTAAAGACAAATACGCTGATCTCGCCAATGTGAGTATCACCACTTCTGGTGGAGGCGCCAATCAAGTCAAGTATCGCAATGAGACAACCAACTCAAACATTCAGATTGTTGGTGGCGATGAGTTTTACCCTCAAGTAGCCAGTCTGGCGATAGCAGAGGGGCGAGGGCTAATCGCCGAAGATGTGGAGTTAGCCAGGGGCGTAACCATATTAGGCGGCGAAGTCAAACAGAAACTCTTCCCTAACTCTTCTGCCATTGGTAAAATAGTTTATGCCAATGGTCATAGTTACAAAGTCATAGGAGTGTTCGAGTCTAAAGGTTCCAGTGGAATTGCCGGGACTGACAAAACGATGCTTATTCCTTTGTCCACGCTTCGCAATCATTTCAATCGGATTGGTTCTATGACACTTAATGTGTTTGTCGCCGACCCCGCGCAGATCGATTATTTGGTGGAGGAAGCAACAGGTCGGTTTCGATTGATTCGAGAGTTACGACTAGAAGATCAAAGTAATTTTTCGGTTGTCAAGAGCGAAGAAATGCTCGACCAATTTTTCCAACAGATTAGTGTTTTGACTTTTGCGGCTACTGCGATTGCCTTGATTACCCTACTCGGCGCTTCAGTTGCTTTGCTCAACGTTATGCTCGTGGCAGTTACAGAGCGAACGAGTGAAATCGGCTTACGCAAAGCCTTGGGGGCTGCTAAAAAAGATATCCTACGGCAGTTTTTATATGAGGCTGTAGTAATCTGTCAAATTGGCGGAATAGTAGGAGTATTATTAGGGATTGCCTTGGGTAATGTTGTCGCCAATCTGATGTTTGACGGCGATTTTGTCATTCCTTGGGCTTGGACTTTGATTGGCTTAGTTGCCTGTTTCGCTGTAGGAGTGATTTCTGGCTATTATCCAGCATGGAAAGCTGCCAAAGTTGATCCTATTGATTCATTACGGCACATCTAGGCTATCATCTTACAACTCACGGAAGCTCTTCCAAATCTTCTCCATATCATCTAAGTATTTAGGCGCTTCCTTTTCCTCTGTCCAAGAGAGAATTTGATATAAAAAGCTTTCGCCTTGAATCAAGGTCAAATCGTAGATTAAAGCCCGGTTTGAATGACTCCCCGCTGTCTGAATATGCAAAGCGAGTTTACCATCGACCTGGATCGTATCAGGGTAGGGGACAGGTGCCCCCGGCAATATTTGCTGAAAAGTATTGAGATAGTAAGCTTCTAAGTCTATTACCCCTGCAGGTAACGAATCGTATCTTCCTATCAGATAAGTACTTTCATATACATTGCCTCGCTGCAATGGCGCATCAGCATGCATGTTTTCCTGAAGTTCCAGATAGTCTGGAATCTCAAGCGAAAAGTGTTGGTTCACAATAATGCTTTCATAGGCTATCTCACTGCATCCTATTAGCGCTCCGAAGCAAAGCAAAGCAATCCATCCCAATATATTGTGCCAGTGTCGTTTCATAAGGCCCAAACATACTGAAAATCATCTTTAGTCCATAACTATCGAAGCAAAGTAACACTACCTGTACGCTCTATGCTATGGCCGTTATAATCGACTCCACTCGCGACAAATACATAAACACCTTCTTGGCAAGCTTCACCTTTCTGATCTCGGCCATCCCAATCATTGCCTAAACTTTGAGTACTAAATACTTCTACGCCCCAGCGATTGAATATTTTGATCTCATAGCTATCAAGGAAAACACCACTGACCGCAAATCGGTCGTTTTTACCATCATCATTAGGGCTAAATGCCGAAGGGGTAATAATGACACCATCCAAGGTGGCACAAGCTTGATTCGAAATACTATTTAGACGAGTTCCTTCACTCTCTTGCGCGCGCACTCGGTAGCAAGCCCTTCCCTGATTTGGGATAATGCGATCATCCACAAAGTTGCGAATACTCCCACTCACTTTGCCGATCTCCACAAATTGATCTGTGAGAGGATCTAAATACTCTATTGTATAGAAATCAACTCCATAGGCCCAACCTACGTATGGAGTCCATTGGATATCTACATTATTGCCTCTTTGACTGGCTTTTAGGAAGATGGAGGTTCCTCTCCGACCTTGTTGGGTATAGTCGCCGCAGCTATCTACGACAAAGATTTGATATCCATAGGCTTGCGCCTGAATGTTTACCTCATTATCTAAAAACTTAGATTTATTGCTACCGCTTAGTTCTTGATAATACTGTTTGTAACCTGAACCTAAATCACGTTCAATCACGATTGCTGCCGCACGATCTATTTGAGGCACTTCCCATTCTACGGTTACGTACTCATTCGATTCAACCGAGACTCTTAGGATATGTGCCGAATCAGCTGGAGGGAGATGAACCGGTCTCGCAAATGCAGTATCAGATAAACTTTGCAGTCCTCCTGCGGCTAGTGCTTCAATGCGATAATCATAGGTATTGTAGCAATACATCTCGGAGTCTTTGAACTGGTGTTGAGTACCGGGTACTGCTCCTATCCACTCCATTTGGTTCGGATTATAGTTGTGGACTCGATATATATTGTATTGCTCGATATCGTCCCAGCCTATGTACTGACTCCAACTTAGTCCAACTTCATCCACAAGACCCTCGGTTTGCAGGGATATAGTACAGTGTTCCTCAGCGAGGGCTAAATCATAGCTGGTTCCACAGTGGTTTTCAATCTGTATTTTGTAGCAAACTGGCCCATCTTGGGTAGGTGCTGTGAGATCATTTATTTGATTGGCATTGAGGCGGGTTTCACGCATGACTTCTACAAAGTCGCCATTTGCATCTTTGCGATAGAGCACATATGCCCCAAAATCATCATGAACGTTCGCATAGCGAGCAAAAGATATATGCACCTGTTGATGTCCTGTCACGCTAACGCTAGTTAAGTCCAAGACCTTAGGGGCCTCATCTCTTAATACCTCGACACCATTGAGTTTTTCAAGACTATCGGTACAACCAAATATATCGGTCACGATCAGCTGTACTGGATAGATTCCAGTGGCTGCATAAGTGTGAGTTGGATTGGCTTGTGTACTGCTCTGGCTGTCGCCGAACGTCCAATTCCAACTGCTCAGGGTAGTGTCTGCTAGACTTTCGTCAAAGAAGCTGACATTAGTGCCGGGACAGATGACAGTATCGCTGATACTAAAATCTACCACCGGAACGGAAAGCCTAATGTATGATTCCTTTTCTAAAGCGTTGCGGCAACCATTGGTATCGACGACGCTGAGGCTGACAGTGTACCAGCCATTAGATTGATAAGTATGAGTAAGATTGCTTTGAGTCGCAAATTGACCATCTCCAAGATCCCAGGTCCAGTCAATAATACCTCCATTGAGATTGGAGCTAAAGTCAGTCGTAAATGGCGCGCAACCCATGCTATCTGAAGCAGTAAAGGATACCACTGGCAAAGGATGGACTGTGATGGATTCCAAGCGTTCTGCGGAGCAGCCGTTCTCATCTGTCACAAAAACGGAAAGCGTATAAGTCCCTGCCTCGGTATAAGTATGATTGAACTGATTACCAGTAGGCTGATTGCCGCTACCATCTCCAGCATTCCAAGTCCAAGTTTGGAGTGTATAGGGATGATTGTTAGGGTCGAGATTGACATCGATTGTGAAATCTTCACAGCCACTAATACCTGGCAAAGGATTCATGATAGGTTGTGGGGAGACAAAGAGTTCGATGAAATCGGGCATCACCATAACATCGCTACAACCATCTGCGGTAGTCACGGTCAAAGAGATAGTATATTTGCCCGGTGTCATATAGGTGTGATAGGAAATCTGTTGACTGCTGCTAGTACCATCGCCAAAGTCCCACAGCCAGTCTACAATCGGGCTAATAGGCGAAGTCGAAAGATCTATGAAGGTAACGCTGCCCGTATCACAATGTACCGTCTGATCTGCAGTGAAGATAGCCGTCGGAGGGGTGAAGATTTCAATCGAAGAGTCCGCTGGCGTAAACACTTGACAGCCCAGATCATCCTCTAGCATAAGGATAGGCGTATATATGCCTGGATCTGCAAAAGTATAAGTGGTAACGAGGCCTTGACCGCTATTCCCGTCGCCAAACAACCACTCGAATTGTAAACTATCGGTAGTAATAGCCCGAAAGGTAAATTCAGTTCCGGGACAACCCTCCCCTGGATCAAAAGCTACTTCAGCCTTAGGTCCTTCTATGTTGATGAGATCATCATAAAAGATAGTGTCGCTACAACCAACACTGGAAGAAATAATAAAGGTTACGTCATAGACTCCCGGTTGAGTATAGACGTGATTGGGAAAAGGAGAATTGGAGGTTGCACCATCGCCAAAGTCCCAATGCCATTGGATATTGGGGTGATTATAACTAGTGTCAGACTGGAAGTGTACATCCAATGGCGGACAAGGAGCGTAGGTCGTATCTACTTGGATCAGGGCTTTTAGCTCACGTATTTCTACGTGATTGATTTTCGTGATAGAATCTTGACAACCATTGACATCGGTCACCAACAGACTGACATCATAATAGCCCGTATCTGCGTAAGCATGCAAGGTATTGGCTAGAAAAGAGGTAGCACCATCGCCCATCTGCCAGAGATATGAAAGGCCATAGCCTTGGGATAAGGTGATAAATGTACTATTGATATCCGGGCAATTGACTGAAGGGTTGACTGCAAAATCTGCTGTCGGTTGGCTGGCAAAAATATCATCCTCACGTTCGAGGATATGACTACATCCGTTGATATCTACTACGGTCAGTCTGACGCTA
The DNA here is from genome assembly GCA_045106675.1 of Bacteroidia bacterium. Lineage (GTDB taxonomy): Bacteria > Bacteroidota > Bacteroidia > J057 > J057 > JBCAWW01. The sequence continues at coordinate 1,595 of JBGCFA010000448.1, read as the reverse complement.
AAGTAGCCTACACTGTCAAAGACATGAGTTGGATTAGGGAGGGTAGAGGTGGCTCCATCGCCGAACTCCCAAAACCAACTAGCGATATTGCTCGTTCCCGCGGAGCGGTCCTCAAAACTGACACTCAAAGGCAAACAGCCAGCAGTGGGAGTCGTCGTAATATAGTCTGCTATGACATCATTAGCCCTGATATAGTTTGGGATAGAAAGAGTATCAAAGCAATTGAGTCTATTTTTGACGATGAGGCTTACATCATAATAGCCGGAGTCGATGTAGTTCTTAGCAATATTGGGGAGATTGATGGTGTCGCCAACTCCGAGATACCACCAACTATTGATTGCATTGAGAGATTGATTGGTAAAGTTTATCCGTACCGGAACGCATCCTTCGGTCGTATCGACGCTAAAGTCTGCGATGACCGGCAAGACGATGATTGAGTCTTTTGCGGTTACTTCACAACCTGTACTCAGATTGCCAACGGTGAGTGATACTCTAAATGTCCCTTCTTCCGTCATCGGATAAGTGAAGGTATTGTCGGCTACTACGATACTATCTTGTAAGGTCCATGTCCAATAGTCGTCTCCGATGGATATATTTTGAAAGAGGACATCTTGAGGAATTTGGCAGATTTTCTTGTCGCTTAGCCCAATGATTGGCAAAGGGTCTAGAATATGAACAAAATCGAATTTGGTCAGAGTGTCTTGGCAACCTCTATCACTTGCGATGAGCATGACATCGACGTCCCCTAGCGCGGCAAATCCGTGCAATGGATTTTCAGACATCGCGGTATCACCATCTCCAAAGTACCAGACATAACTGTCCGCTCCTTGGGTCAAGTTGATAAATTGTAATTCAACTAAGGCACAAGCGATATTGGTATCTACTGTAAAATCTACTATTGGAGGAGCCCCTGCACCGATATAACTCGGTCTAATGACAGTGTCTCGACAACCTTGACTATTTTCTACGATCATACTGACATCATAGACGCCGGTATTGGTATAAGTGGTGAAAGGATTGCGAATGTTAGAAGTATTACCATTGCCAAGATCCCAATCCCAAGATGTGATCGGGAAGATCGAGTTAGTGGTATCGTCGAAGGCAACATTTATCGGTGCGCATCCTCCCCTCGGTAAGGCCATAAAGCCCGCCTCTAAGGGCTTGACCATGATATATTTTTTGAGTGTTCTCTTGGTGAGGCAGCCTCCTGGTCCAGTAACCCATAAAGCAACATCAAATGTGTCGGGCGTAAGATATTGAGTGGAGGGGTTTTCTAGAGATGATAGGACACCATTACCAAAGTTCCATGCATAAGAAGCGCCTCCCACAGATTGATTGACAAACTGCACATCAAAGGGGAGAGAACACCCTTTATTGGTATCTGCAACAGTAAAATTAGCTGATGGATAGCCAAAGACTTCGATGGGGATGGTCAAGGTATTGGTACAACCACTCTGATCGGAGATACTAGCGATTACCTGATAATTACCAGGATTGGCAAAAAGGTGAAAAGGATTTTGTGTACTGTCGTTAGTACCATCGCCAAAATCCCAAACCACTTGACTATTGGAAGCTGCATTGGTAAAAAGAAAAAC
>JBGCFA010000447.1:0-9925 GCA_045106675.1 Bacteroidia bacterium | reverse complement strand
GCCAATGACAATATCGACAATGATGGCAATGGTTATATAGATGACATCCACGGCTGGGACCCAGCCGACAATGACAATGATCCTAATCCTCCCAGTACGGCTACGAGTTCCAGCTTTACGCATGGTACGCATTGTGCCGGTATCGTTAGTGCAGCTACTAACAATAATCTAGGGATTGCCTCTATCGGTAATTCGATTCAAATCATGTCCGTCAAATGTACCTATGACACTGCCAGTAATACCCGCATTATATATCGAGGTTATTCAGGAGTTGCTTATGCGATGGCAGCCGGAGCAGATGTAATCAGTATGTCTTGGGGAGGAACCGGCTCTAGTGCTTCTCTACAAAACTTATTTGACCAAGCCCATGCAATGGGTATTGTTTTGGTAGCAGCTGCAGGCAACGATAATGCAAATACACCTTTTTACCCAGCAGCTTACAATAATGTCATTTCAGTTGCAGCTACGGGCTCTACAGACGCAAGGGCTAGCTTTTCTAATTATGGGAGTTGGATCACTCTTGCGGCACCCGGAGTCAGTATATTAAGTACTGTAGCAGGAGGAGACGATACATATGCTTATCAGAGTGGCACTTCTATGGCGACTCCTTTGGTGGCAGGGCTTTGTGGACTGATGAAATCTCACAATACCAGCGCGACCAATAATGAGATCGTAGATTGTATTATCAATTCAGCTGACAATATTGATACTGAGAACCCCAATTTTATTGGTCTTTTAGGTTCTGGCCGCATCAATGCACTGCAAGCGATTAATTGTATTTCACCTTCGGCACCGCCTATCGCAAATTTCAGTGCAGACAAAACCCAGACCTGTACAAACGGTTCCGTCCAGTTTACCGATCAATCTACGAGCGGGCCAAGCAGTTGGTTTTGGTCCATCGCAGGAGCTAGTCCCAGCAGTTCTACAAGTGCCAATCCCGTTTTCAGCTTTCCCAATGCTGGAAATTATGACGTGAGCCTTATTGTCAGCAATAGCTTTGGGAGTGATACCCTAGTTCGTCAAGCATACATCGAAGTCAACAGCAACGGCATCGGTTTACCCTTTACAGAGGATTTTGAATCAGGCAGTTTCGATACCAATGGCTGGACGATCACCAATAATGACAACTCCAATACTTGGGGAATCAAGACGATCGCTGGTACGACACCGGGTTCTCAAGCAGCTTGGATCAATTTTTATAATTACACTGCATCAGGCCAAAGAGATGCCTTTCAAACGCCTTCTTTAGATTTTAGCACTTATAGCAATCTCAATTTAAGCTTTGAGTATGCTTATCGGACTTATAATAGCGCTGGCACTGATTCTCTATTGATTTATGTATCAACCGACTGTGGCGAGAGTTTTCCGCACAAAATCTTTGCCGGAGGTGAAAGTGGCAACAACTCATTTGCGACAGGTAATGTCAGTAGTGGCGCTTTTACACCTGTATCGACCAACGATTGGTGTAATGGCAGCATCGGCCCAGCTTGTCCTCAACTAGATCTGAGTGCCTTTGCAGGCCAAACCAATGTGGTCATCCGATTTGAGGCCTATAACAACTATCAAAACAATCTTTATCTAGACAATATATTTATCAACGGCAGTACTAACTCTGACGCACCTATTGCCAATTTTAGTAGCGACAAAACCCAAGGCTGTGATCCCACTAGTGTTCAGTTTAGCGATCAATCTACGGGCATCCCAAGTAGCTGGAGTTGGTCGTTTCCAGGAGGATCACCCAGCAGTAGTAACCAACAAGCGCCTAGTGTAGTCTACCAAAGTCCAGGAGTATATGATGTAAGCTTGATCGTACAAAATGCCAATGGCGTGGATACCTTGAGTATCAGCCAATACATGCAAGTAGATAGCTGTGCGTTGATCATTTGTGATAGTCTGGACAATTTTGCGCAGGGTAGTCCGACCATCTATACCGCCAATGGTGTAGTAGGATATCTCAGCGGGCACAACAGCTTTTCAGATCAATCCAAAGCCGAATATTTCAGTAACGACCGTAATAAATCCTATCTAACAGCTCTCGATCTAGCGTTCGGCAAGGCCGTCAGCAACAATCCCAATGCTAGCAAAGTCAAGATCACCGTATGGGATAATAATGGTACCGATGGCAAACCGGGCAGCATCCTCGCTACGGCTCAGATTAGTTTTAGCAAGATCCAAGCAGATATTACAGCGGCACAAGCGACTCAGATCATTTTCTCGTCTCCAGTTGCCATTTCAGGAGGTTTTTATGCGGGTATCGAGCTGGATTATAGCAACCAAGATACGCTTGTCCTTTTCAGCAATCTCGATGGAGAAAACCTCAATGCTACCGCTTGGGAGCAATGGGCAAATGGGGATTGGTATCCTTTTGACAGTGGGGCTGGTTGGGCATTGAAGATAGCCCTCCAGATAGAAGCTTATGTTACGGATGTCCCGACTCAGGCTGACTTTAGCCTAGATAGTGCGATCTGCGAAGGCGGTACGCTCGATTTACAAAATCTGAGTCAGCATGTAACCTCATATGCTTGGACGTTCTCCGGAGGAGATACTAGCCAAACTCATGTCCTCCACCCTAGTGTCAATTACCCGCAAGCTGGGCAATTCGAGATTAGTTTGAACACCCAAGGAGCCTGTTTTTCACAATCTACTCATACAGATTCGGTCTCAGTAGTGAGCATGCCGCAGATCCAGTTTACACAGGTCCAAGCTTCTAGCTGTGATTTAGCAAATGGTAGCGCAACGGTGAGTGTTAGTGGTGGAAGCGGGTCATTTAGTTATAGTTGGAATACACAACCGGTCCAGACAGACGTTACGGCTACGGCTTTGAGTTTTGGCACCTATACGGTAACGATCAGTGATCAGCTCGGTTGTAGTGCAACAGATAGTGTGCAGATCACTACTAGTCAGCCATTTACCGCAGGCATTATCGTAACAGCCGCGAGTTGTGGCGAGGACAATGGCAGTGCTACTGCTAGCATTAGTGGAGGAACAGCGCCATTTAGCTATGTATGGAATACCCAACCCAGTCAATTTGGCTCCACGGCAAACGACTTAGCAGCAGGCAATTATGTCGTACAAATCACCGATTCTGTCGGTTGCTCTGATCAAGTACAATTTAGTGTCAGTAGTAGTCCTGCCGTCAGTGCTCAGGCCAATGCTCAAGCGAGTAGTTGTGAAGATGCCAATGGCAGCATTAGCGTGCAGGCCAGTGGGGGCGCAGGCGGTTTTCAATATAGTTGGGCGGCCCTGCCGAACGCTCAAGGCCCTAGTCTCCAAGACTTAACGAGTGGTACTTATACTTATACTGTTACTGATTCATTAGGCTGTAGCTATACAGATAGCAGCTTTGTCGATAATGTTGGTGAGATACCGCTAGTGGCACTTGGCAATGATCAAACTATCTGCGATAGCCTCTTATTGGATGCTAGTAGCAGTGGACAAAGCTGGCAATGGAGTACTGGGCAGCAAAGCAGCAATATTTGGGTAAAGGAAGCAGGAACCTATGCAGTCAAAGTTACCAATACTGCGGGTTGTGTTGGCAATGACACCATCAATATCGAACGTGAATATATCCCTAGTCAAAACATCGCCATCATAGGTTCCAGTAGTTTGATCTTGAGATATCAACTGCAAGTAAACCCGACCAACCAAGCAGGACAAGTAAGCTATCTCTGGGATTTAGGAGACGGTAATACCAGCCAGCAGATGAATTATATTCATACCTATAGTGCGCCAGGCAGCTATCCAATCAGTCTTACTGCAACCAATGAGTGTGGTTTCAGCATAGAGAGAGATACGATCAATATTTTAGCCACTGGGATAGAGGCCATTGATGGCCGTAGTGTCCAACTATATCCTAATCCGAGTGCTGACTATAGCATATTGAAATGGGACGAAGCCGGAGAAGGAAAATACTGGCTATATGATGTAAGAGGTCATCTTTTAGAGCAGAAAGTGATCAATCCGCAAACGCAAGAATTACGACTAGAGAGCCAGTCATTAGCCGAAGGGGTTTACTTTGTCAGGTTACAAATTGGGGCCAAAGAATACATTAGTCGATGGATAGTACTTCACAACTAATTTACAATTAAGACAAAACATCCAGCCCATTCGCTCAAAGCATATGCCCGTACAAACGGCTGCTTTAGCCGGATGGACTGAATTTGTAGCTCGAGCCCATATTTTACCGTCTTTAAAAATGGATTATCACCATTCCGCTTCGTCCTTGCCCTTCGGAGCGACAATACTCAAGCAAATGCGTCAATCGTATCGTCCTTTCATTGCTTTGTTCGTCCTGTTTTTTTGTAGCTACTCGCTAGGGGCTCAACACTACGAAGAAGGCTATATTGTTTCCAACCGTGGAGATAGCATCTTTGGTATCATCAAAGTGCAAAATACCTTCGCTAATCAGCGAAAAATCCATTTTGAGGATCAAAATGGAGCAAAGGTAGTTTATCATCCAGAACGTATCTCGGGCTATGGTTATGGCAAAATGCACTTCGAAAGCTTGCCTATCCCCTATTTGTATGCTGGCATCGGTAGCGACACACTCGGTTTTTTACAGCGGGTAGTTAGCGGCCATGCCCAGTTGTACCGATATTATACCAAGCGATCAGTTTTTACCTTGCAGCAAGGACCGGGCTATGTAGAATTCATCTCCAAACCTGACCAAAGTTGGCATGAGATCAGTCTTAATTTTCGTTGGAAACGATTAGGCGATATCTTTCAGGAACACCCCGTTCTGGCACAGAGAATCCAAGAAAACGAGTATAAGCTAGGCGAAACAGATAAAGTGATCCGTGCCTATAATCAATGGTACGAAGAAAGCATACTCAGCGTATCTCGCGGCAATTGAATCGGCCAATCAAACTTCACTTCTCCCGCTCTTACTTCTACGCTGAGGGTATTTTCTCTAGGAGGCAATGGACAGCTAAAAGTCTCATTATAAACGCAATAGGGATTATAGGCGCGATTAAAATCTAAAACGATGGGTTCCTCCGAAGGAATATCTAAATAGCGACCTCCGCCATAAGTAGCCACTCCGCTCGTCAAATCTTTGAAAGGCACAAAGAAGGCAGAATTTCCCGGTTCTAAGTAGCGATAGGCGATTAGTTCATGATTCAGGCCATGAAGTTGAAATTGTATTTTCCCAGCTTCGATCATCTCACGTATCTCTCCTGTGGTAGTCATCAACTTGAGTGTATCAGGACTCGTATTTGAGACAAAATTCGCATCAAGTCGATATTCTTCATTGATGGAAAAGTATTTCAAACCTTCAAATTCGGCCTTCCTTTCAATAGGAATAGGCCCTTGGGGATCATTGGTAAACTGTAGATCCTTTTGGGCTCTTTGTTTCTCTAAACTCTGCGAATAAGCCGTAGGGTGGTTGGTCAATTGATCAGTGATGATTATGATCAAAAAAATCGCACCGATGACGGCGAAGATATATGAGCTTAGCTTTTGACTATTCAATTCGCTTAGTTTCACTTAAAAGGTGTTTTTCGAATACTTCAATTTTGCCTATCTGCATCAAACAACAGATACACCTGCGAAATTACAAGCACTAGGATTCAAAGCCAAGTAAGCAGGATTAGAAAAGCGAGAATCCCAAAAAGCTTTTCTTTAGTTCAAATCTTTGCCGTAACTTGCTGACTTAACCCCAATTATCTTACATAATTATTTTCAATCAATGAATTTTCAAATCAAAGGTTCCTTCCTGATGCTAACGATTGGTTTAGCTATGATCGGCACCGCTTGTAACACATCTGGCAATATCCCGGAAACGACTGAGATGAAAACCATGATGGATAGTATCTCATATGCCGTGGGATTGAACATCGGCAAAAGCTTAGATACCCCTGAATCAGAAGATTTAAACACGTTTATGGTCTTTCGTGGTGTCCTTGATGTCAAAGAAGACAAAGGAGAAGCACTCACAGAAGAGGAAATCCAAGCGTTGTTTACCGCTTTTCAAGCAGAAATAAGTGCCAAAGCTGATGCTGAACTAGCAGAAAAAGGTTCTAAAAACATCGAAGAAGGCATAGCGTTCCTCGAAGGGAACGAAAACAAAGAAGGTGTAAAAGTTACGGCGAGTGGCTTACAGTATATGGTCATGCAAGCCGGTAGCGGTGCATCTCCTACTGCTGAAAACGTAGTAAAAGTACATTACCATGGCACATTGCTAGACGGTACTGTATTTGACAGCTCAGTAGATCGTGGCGAGCCAGTTGAGTTTCCACTTAACCGTGTGATTCCAGGATGGACTGAAGGTGTACAATTGATGAACGTAGGTTCTAAGTACAAATTTTTCATCCCTAGTGATTTGGCTTATGGTCCACAAGGAAGCCCTCCGACTATTCCTCCAAGTTCTACTTTGATCTTTGAAGTAGAGTTGTTGGACATCGTTGAGACTCCTACTCCCTAGTAAATGATCTGATAAAAGATATAAGCCAGACTTCGGTCTGGCTTTTTTTATGCTCCAAATTTCCCTAAAGCCCCATCATGAAGTCATTGAGATTTATCTCACGATCAAGTTCTAGTTTTTTCCGCAAGCGGTAACGACTAATTTCAACGCCTCTGACTGAGATATTCATCAACTGAGCAATCTCTTTGGTAGAGAGATTCATGCGTAAATAAGCCGCTAGACGCTGATCCTTAGCTGTCAATATGGGGAAGCGTTCCCGCAGGTTTTGCAAAAATTGTCCGTGTACTTGGTCAAAATGATACTCAAATTGTTCCCAATTATTATCTAGCCGGATATCATCATCGATGGTCCGGATCAAATCACGAATCTCCTTGCGGTTATTGGCATTAGTGGTTTTGGATAGTTTTTGCAGATTTGACTTGATCTTAAGCATGATTTCGCCCTTTTGCACCAAGTGCATGGTAGTAGACGCCAACTCTTTGTTTTTGTGAGCTACTTCTACCTTAAGCTTTTCATTACGCAGTCGGATAATCTCTGCTTCGGATTTTTGAGCCTCTTGCTTATACTCAGCTTCCTGTTGTTCAAGGGCTTGTGCTTGGTCCAATATCAAAGCATCTACTTGTTTTTGTGCTTTTACCGATTGATAACGCGCAAAGCCAAATAGCATCCCCAAAATGCAAAGCAGATAAAACACCCGTGCGACATTAGTCTCATACCAATGTGGAGAGATTACGAACTTATAAGATATGGGCTTGCTTTCTAGGCCATAAATATTGCGTGCTTTAACCTTAAAAGCATATTTTCCCGGATTAAGATTGGTGTACTCTTTCTCTGTTTTATTTGTCCAATCCGACCAAATTTTGTCTTCACCCTCTAGGTAGTATTGATATTGGACTTCGTTTATATTTTCAAAAAATGGGGCTGAAAAAGCAAAACGTAAAGCTTCGAATGAAGGATCTAAAGACCATATCTGTGGCTCTGGCTGTACTTCTTTAATTTTACCCTCTTCGGCAAACGTCCCTCCAAATATGAGTGAATCATTGCCATTATTGGCGATCACCTCCCTAATAAAGGCCAACATTGGAGGCGTTTCGTGGATATTACTCCGAGGATTGTAGAGAATAAAGCCTTCATCTGTACCGATAAAAATATGAGACTCATCATAAGCATAAATACTCTCAAAGCCTTTGACGAGACGATTTTGCAGACGGTTAAAAGATAGTTTTTGGACACTTTTGGCTACGGTTTCATCTTCGATTTGCAGGATACCAAATTCATCGTCTATGGAGAACCAGATACGCCCTTGTTCGTCTTCGATCAATCTATTGATTAAGATAGAGTCTCCAAAAATCTGATTAAAACCCAGATGCGGTACAAAGCGATCCGTAGCTAGTTCATATTGGTAAACCCCCTTCTCTGTCGTAAATAATAGCTGCTCATCAATCACGGAGACATTGATAAATAGATTGGAAGGGAAACCATCTTTTTCATCGTAAGGCTTAACTGATAAGATTTGAGCCGCTTCAAGATCGATCTCTACCTTAAAAACGCCTCTATATGGGTGAGAAACCCAAATATTGCCTTCATTATCTTCTTCAAAAACACGAGAGGATTCGTCAAATCCTTCTAATTTTTTGACAAACGTCCAATCGTTTGCGCCCGTTTCCTTATGGTATAGCAATAATCCATTATAGTTACCTTCAATGACATAATTTGGGTTAGACTTTAGCTGTAGATGCTTCCAAGCGCCATCTATTGGAGAGATTTTATCAGCTCGCCCACCTTTGATCTCAGCAGCACCATAGTGTTGCCCAACCAACAAATTGCCGTCTATATTTTGCAAGCTCCAATTGGGTCCACGGGTACCTTTGACTAGGTCAAACGGGAGAGGTGATAATGGATTGAGTGGGATACTCCAATCTAGAAAATAGATCCCTTGATTGGTCGCTAGATACAGTTTTCCATCAAATACTTGGGCATCATAAGCAGAACCCTCTACTCCCAAGCGCGAATTGATATAAGAAAACGGAGAACTAAGTTCGATATAAGAAATCCCATTTTCTAGGCCCAACCATAGGTTACCGTCTCGGCCTTCGTGCAAGCTCAAGATAGAGTTGTTTTGCAGTCCTACATCATTATTGATATTCTGGATGGGCTGCCCTGTATCATCCAAAATTAAAAGACCATTGAGAGAGGTCCCGATCGCGATGTTTCCATTGCTGAGTTTGGAAGCACAGTAGATACGATTTTCAATCAGATAGCGATTAGCATTTTCCCCTTGGGGAACGCTTTGTCCATTCCGATAAGTGAATAATCCATGTTCCAGAGTCGCAATCAGAAGCGCCTCGTTCCCCAAGGGGATAATCGAAGTAACAATCCAATCTCGATAAAACTCGCCCCCATCAACAGGGACCAAGCGCTTGTTTTCTAAACGTTGCAGTCCTTTAGCAGCCTCCACGACATAAAGCCCCTGAGGAGTACCAAACATGCCTTCAAAACGCGTATCAGAATTAAGGACCTTGAGTTCTTGGTTTTGCAGACAAAAAATATGCTGCTCAGATTGAAAGTAAATAACATCCTCACGGATGAATAGCTTCCAAACATCCGTAAAGTCTTTATCCTCATCCGAAAGCAAACTCAGTAAAGAATGATAAATAAGTTCGCCTTGAGTATTGGGTTCAAAATAACCTAGTTCATCCTGTCCTCCGATATACACCCGTCCACTTTCATGGGCCAATACTGATCTAACGATAGATCGATTTGGCAAAGGGTAGGTTCGCCAATAGGTCCCATCAAACTCTAGCAAACCGAGGTTATTGCCGAAATACATCAAGCCACGATTATCCTCATTGATACTCCAATTTTGAGTCTCAGCTTGATAATCTTGCTTAGAATAGTTTTGTATAGTCGGGATCCCTAATTCAGGCACTTGGCCATAAGCCAAGGGGGCAATACAGAATAAACAAAACCAAAGAAACGGGCGAGTAGGCATAGAACAGGCTTATCATTTTACATAGAAGGGGATGTTTGCAGTTGCAGCATTACCATTGCCATCACGAGCATAGATAAAAAATCGATAGGCACCTACTTTACTTGGTGCTTTAAAAGAGAGTGTACCATTATCCTCTACCGTAACGCTTAAGGTTTCAGGCTCAAGTTGGTGAGGAGTACCTTTTGCGACCTTTATTTTGATGGGGTCAGGGATACCTTCAGCATCTCCACCTGAGCCTGTAAGACCAAATTCGGACTCTAATATCTGCCACTGAAAGAGCATAGATTCTTTTTCAGGGTCAGTGATATCGGCTACGATAGTATAGCTTTTCCCAGGACGAAGATATACGTTTTCTAAAGCCTCTTTACCATCTATTTTCAAAGAATTAATATGAGGAGAGCGATTTTCAGGGTATTGCCCGCTCCACATTTGTTGAAGATTATCTATCACTTCCGTTTCTTCACCAGTAGGCAGGAATACACCATACCATGTTGGAGTTGTTTCTTGCTTCT
>JBGCFA010000446.1:0-12339 GCA_045106675.1 Bacteroidia bacterium | reverse complement strand
ACAGTGCCCTTTTTAGCGAAGAGGGACTCAGTCAAATCGACCGGGTAAATTATCTCACACGGGTTCCTCATACCCTCAATCAGGCCAAAAATCTGCTTTCCCGGTATCAAAAAGAGGATTTCCCCCTGCTGGAGAACGGGTATGGCTGGAAGGAACACCGAATCAAGCTCTTTGAGCGGGAGATGCGCTGGTTGGTGGTCTGGTCAGATCAGGCCTTCAAGCGGGAGTCCAACACCCTCGAACGGGCCATTCTCAAACAGGAAGATCGTCTAAAGGATGCGCTGAGTAAGCTTAAACGCAAAGATTTTGGGTGTCGAGAAGATGCTGCCAAAGCTGTTGAGACCTTAGTGAAAAAGCACCGATATCTTCAGCTCGATACCCTCGAATATACCTCCAAAAACAAATCTAGGGGCAGAGGCAGGCCAAAAACAGAGGCTACACTCAAACAAGTATGGCGGGTTCAGGCAAGCTGCAAGCGGGATACCGAGCTGATCGACTTGAAAACCAAGCAATTGGGCAAGTTCATTCTCGCCACCAACCTGCTCGACTCAGCGGAAATGCCTTCTCAGGCTATTCTTTCACACTATAAGGATCAGTTTCAGGTTGAAAAGGGCTTTCGCTTCCTCAAAAGTCCATTATGTCTGGCAGATGCCCTGTATCTCAAAAAGCCACAACGCATCGAAGCCCTCTCGATGATCATGTGCCTGGCATTAATGGTTTATGGCCTTGGAGAGCGAAAAATCAGGGAAACCCTCCGTCAATTGGACGAAACTATTCCAGACCAGAAAGGCAAACCAACCCAAAAACCGACCCTTAGATGGGTATTTCAATGCTTTGAGGGAATCACCCTCCTATCTATCGACCTCCCAGAACAACCAATCCAGCGCCAAGTGCTCAACCTCTCAGTCGTTCAAAAGCAGATCATCGCAATCTTCGGAACCACAACGGAGAATATTTACCTTTTGGCTTTTTCACCCTAGGAAGGTGAGTTCAAAGCCAAAACTGCCAGAAGTTGAAATAACACTTATTACATCCACTTTTGTTGTTAAAAAAAATCGGAATATCAATTTCTGTTGGAGACAAGAAAAAATCATGCGGTCAGTTTGGTAATACAAGATGGCTTCCAAACAATTAAAACTTATATCTCAATGTTGCACCATAGGTTCTTGGAGTTCCATAAAAAGCTTCGGTTAATCCAAATGCATTAACTCCACCTTGAATCACAGCTTCGTCTGTTAAGTTTTTACCCCAAATCATAATTTGGTATTTCTCTTTAATTGTTAACCCAATATTAGCTGACAGTAAAGAGAAAGCAGATTGATATAAAGCTGCGGTATTTTGAGGATCATGAAAAGTTCCATCTTGATAGCTATAGTCAGCTCTCATATCTAACTTTAATGCTTTTGTAAGCTGTGGAGAAAATGCTGCACCAATACCAAGTTGAGATGCTGGTGTTTTCTCAAATTTAGATTCTAAAGTTAATCCAGAAGATGGATTAACAATTGTGTATCGAGCATCAGTTAAGCCTGCAAATGCATTTATATAAAAGTTTTTTCCAATTCTTGTTATTACTTCTAATTCAACACCTAAAATTTCTCCTTTTACTCTGTTTTGAATTAGCACCTCTTCCGTTGTAACGGAGTCTGTTTGTATTTCTGCTATGTCTGTTATGAATCCAGAGAAGTTTAGACGTGTACGTTTACCTAAATCACTTTTCACACCTAGCTCAAGGTTTCTAGCTGTTTCCGGATTGTACGTTTGAATTCCATTTTCAGACTGTAGAGGCTGAGTACTAAATCCTCCACTCTTAAAGCCATGAGCAAAATTCAAATAGGTTAGGATTTTTTCTGTAGCCTGATATTCCACTGCAAAATGACCTGTTAACATCGTCCAGTCTGCTGTATTCTTTGTGTTTTTTGGTACAATGTCAGTTCCACTAGCAATTTTTTTATGAGTAGCAGTAAATGTTTTATCATCATTAGACAACCTTAAACCACCCGCTACTGTCCATTTTTTAGAAAAATCATAGGATATATTTGCATAAGCAGCCATATTGTTGTTTACTGAACTGTTATCTATATCGCGCGTAAAATCCAGTTCCTCATTAGCAGGATTATTCGCCCCACCATAAGGTCCTGCAACTTCCGATTCATCTGCTGCTTCTAAAGCTTCATACAAGCCAGAAGCATCTTCTACCAATCTGCTTTCCTCAGTGCTTTCAGTCATATAATAAGCACCAACTAACCAATTGAATTTAGAAGGCTTTTTATTATAGAATTGCAGTTCAGCACTTGTAGAAATAGAGTTAAAATCTGTATTTGATTGTAAAAACTTTATTGGGCTGTGGTCACCATCTTTTGCAAAGTTGGAGTTCATATTTCTATGGCCAATAATTAATTTACTTTCTACTTTTCCTAAATCTAATTTAGCCGTTCCATTTATTCCAAAAGCGCCTAATTGATTAATACTAGCGCCTGTTGCATTTGTTTGATATGGTTCTGTTGTAAGCACATTAGCAAAAGGATCAACACCTAATAGTTGCTTGTAAATTCCTCCAAACTGGAAAGTATTAGAGTCGGCTTCCACTAAAGATGAGGCCATTGAACCGGCATCTGTTCTTGTGAAATCAAAGCCTAAATCAAGTACCAATCTATCTGTAGGAATAGCTCTCACTTTTCCTCTTAAAAAGAACGTGTTATCATTTCCTTGGTCTTGCGAATTGTCTAAAATTCTTTCGGTATAACCATCTCGTGATCTATAAACAGTACTAATATTTGCAGCTACTTTTTTACTAATAGGAATATTTACACTTCCTCTAAACTGAAGTAAATTGAAATTTCCACCACTAAGTTCTGCAGAACCAAAAATAGAATCCATGGTAGGGTTAGCTGTAGTAATGTTTATCGCTCCACCAATAGTGTTTCTACCAAACATTGAGCCTTGTGGCCCTCTTAATACTTCAACTTGAGCGCTTTCCATTTCAAACAAAGTACCTATTGTACGTGGAATATAGACCCCATCTATAAACACACCTACGCCAGGGTCTGATGTGCCGCTATAGTTGCTCTGACCTATTCCTCTTATGAAAATTGAATTTCCAAAAGCCGCTCCTCCTTGTCCATTATTTATGACTAAGTTGGGTGTGAAGCGGGTAATATCTGTCAATTGTGTAGCATTTCTTTCTTCTAATTCTTTATCTGGAAAAGCAGTTAATGAAAATGGAACAGATTGAGATGGTTCAGAAATTCTTCTAGCAGTAATTTTTGTATCCACTAATGCCGTATCTATATCAGACTTTTGAGCAACAAGAGTAGTGGATGAAACGGCCGAAACACAAAGTATAAGCGCTAAGGTTTTCAATTGCGTATTGGATAATAAAATTTTCATAATTATTCGTTTTCATACATATTCCCTGAATATGTATGAAGCAAAATTGAGCTTAGTGAAACCGTAAAAAAATAATACAGATTAAGAAAGTGGATTTGTAAACTAAATGTTGGCTACCACTTTGTAAACTCAGACTTGCGTTTTTGGGCTGAGCCTGCGATGAAAAATCATTCTTTTAACTCGCGAGGGAAGCTGCTCACAATACCTGTTAGAATATTAGCTTTGGAAAAAGAGAAGAGATATGGGTAAGTATTATGATTCAGAGATGGAAGAGTATATCGTTTTGCTTTTCGAAAACTTAAGTGAAAAAGATCGTCGTCATTATGCAGCAGTAGAGGCCAAGAAGTTGGGCCACGGAGGGATCAGTTATATATCCTTCCTATTTGGGATATCGGAGCGTACAATTGCGCGTGGCTTATCGGAGTTGTCAAAAAAAAGCTCCTAAAGAATCGGGTTCGTCGCAGGGGTGGCGGTCGCAAAAATAGAGAGGTAGAACTCCCGGGTCTTGAACAGGCTTTCGATGCACTCTTGACCCACTATACAGCAGGCTGTCCAGTAGAAGGTGTAAAGTGGACCTATCTGATGATCAGTGAGATGCAAAGCCGTCTTTTGGAGCAAGGTTATCGTCTTAGTCCTCGAGTGATCAAGCGCCTGCTCAAAGCCCGCAAGTTGGGGAATCGTAAGCTCTCAAAAGATCAAATCATGAAAGCGGAAATTCCCGGTCGAGATGAACAGTTCAAGATGATTCAAAACTATCGGCGGTATTATCTCAGCCGTGGTTGTCCCGTTCTGAGTATGGATGTGAAGAAAAAGGAGCTCTTAGGCCCCTTTTTTCGTCCAGGGAAGTTATGGAGCGATGGAGCGATAAAATGTTATGATCATGACTTCAATAGCTTGGCTTGGGGGAAAGTGGTGCCACACGGGATCTATGACTTAGGGCGGAATGAAGGGTATCTAACCCTCTGTCAAACCGCTGATACGGCAGCGTTTAATGTAGCCTGCCTGCGAAAGTATTGGGAAGAATATGGGAGTCAATTTTATCCTCTCGGGGTGCCAATTCTTATCCTCGTAGATGGAGGAGGATCAAATGGGAGCCGAAACCGACTCTTCAAGCAAGAACTACAAGACTGGGCAGATGAAATTGACCATCCTATTCGGGTCGCTCATTTTCCGCCCTATTGTTCCAAATACAATCCTATTGAACATCGATTTTTCCCTTTTGTCACCCGGGCATGGGAAGGAGTAATGCTCGACACCATACAAACGATGCTCGACTTAATTGAAGAACGAAGTCAGAAACTGGTCTCTGGAATCAAAATATTTGTCTCACAGCTGACCCAATCTTTTGAAAAAGGGATTACTGTTTTTGATGATTATTTGGACCGCTGCCAGATCCAATTTGAAAAGGAAAATCGACGGTGGAACTACCGAATCATACCAGTAGATGAATGGGAAATCTGACAGTTATTGTGAACACGTTGCGAACCTATAAAAAGCTTTGTGAGACCTCTCTGAAAAAATGCTATATTCAATTGGCAATGGGGCAATTCCTTTCTTTAAACTTGACTTATCTTGCCCCCCTTTCTGCCCAGTTTTTGGGACAAGCTCAAAACCAAAAGCATTAAAACACTTGTTAAAGTAGTTAGCATGAAGTTACTGTATTCCATTTTACTTATTTTCATCATCGGAATCGCTCCTGCGTTTCCTCAAATTTATGTGGCCCCCAATGGAGACGATACAAATCCGGGGACTATTACTCAACCGCTTGAGTCTATTCAGCAGGCACAGACATTAGCAGCTCCAGGTGACACGGTATTTATACGAGGGGGATTATACCAAGTCCGCGAAGATCAGATATCGCAAATTCAACAGAATCTCTTTGCTTGTATCAGTTTTTTAAACAAAAGTGGACTTCCCGGACAGACCATAAAATATTGGGCATATCCCGGAGAAACCCCTGTTTTTGACTTTTCCAACGTTGCACCGGCAGATCGGCGCGTAGTGGGGATATGGGTTGATCAAGGAGCGGAATACATTCATATTAAAGGCATAGAAATGACCGGTATTCAGGTAAGCATTCTAACCCACACCGAGTCTTATTGTGTTTATAGCCGAGGGAGTAACAATATATTTGAACAAATCAGCATGCATGATAATTTAGGCACCGCCCTTCGACATTACAGAGGAGGTAATAATTTATTCTTGAATTGCGATGCTTATAACAATCATGACAATGTCTCGGAAGATGGGCTTGGAAGTAATACAGACGGTTTTGGCTGCCATCCCAACCCGGGCGGTACGGGCAATGTTTTTAGAGGATGCCGCGCCTGGTTCAATAGTGACGACGGCTTTGATATAATTCGTGCCGACGAGTCTGTTCTTTTTGAAAATTGCTGGGCGTTTTATAACGGATTTTCGACCTCATTTCAAAGTTTAGGGGACGGCAATGGTTTTAAAGCCGGCGGATATGCATATGATCCAGCCAACCAGATCCCGAACCCAGTGCCCCAAAATACCGTCCGATTTTGTGTGGCGGTGCGTAATAAAGCTAGTGGTTTTTATTCCAATCATCATCTGGCAGGCAATAACTGGTACAATAATACGGCATATCAAAACAACTCTAATTTTAATATGGTGAACCGTGAAAGCCCGCAGACAGGTAATATATGGGTGGATGGATATGATCACGTGCTCAAAAACAACCTAAGCTATAAGCCTTTTGGGTTTGGAACCCATACTGCATATATCGATACTGCTCAAAATACATTAGAGAACAATTCATTTGACTTACCGATTACTCTAAGCGATGCCGACTTTATCAGTCTAGATCACAGCCTGCTAACAGCGCCGCGAAAAGCTGACGGGAGTTTGCCTGAAATCGATTTTATGCGACCAGTGCAAGGGAGTGCAATAACAGATGCTGGTGTTGATATCGGATTCCCATTTTCTGGCAACGCTCCAGATCTCGGCTCAATTGAAACCAATTATACAACCAACATTGAATCCCTCGAGGAAAATATGGCCGTAAAAATAGCCTTATTTCAGAACTACCCAAACCCCTTTAATCCCTATACAAATATTCCCTATACTCTGTCTGAACCGGCCTACATTAAATTGTCTGTCTTCAACATTTTTGGGCAAAAAATCCGTACCCTCGTATGGCAGTATCAAAGTCCAGGAGAATTTATGGTGTCATGGAATGGAGAGAATGAGCTCGGTATATCGGTCGCCTCTGGAATTTATTTTTATCGCTTGTCCGCTTCCAATTCTTCAGGTTCCTACTCTATTCAAAAGAGAATGATGCTATTAAGGTGATGATAAACAAAAACATGATATTTCTTAAGCACATAAAAGTCAAAGCACCTTTTGATCTACCAAATATCAAAGCACCGCATTTTAGCGGTTCTCACTAAAATTGGTGCGGACATGATTAAGATAAAACGAGCATACCTATGAAAACATGGGCAGCTTTCATCATTGTTTAAGTTAAACGCATCAAACCGATTGGACCCATTTTTATAGTCTTTTCTTCGCGAAACATCCCCGCTCGCACTAGCCGCAACCCCTTCAAATGGGTTTTTCCACTACCCAATTTCTCGATCAGGCCCCGAGACTTTTAAGGGGCGGAGATTGAGGCGGGGGATGTCTAGACGGGCAAAATGATCATTCTATATTTTGATGCGTTTAACCTAATTATCACCTACCATCCCAAATCTGTTTTTTCCGTATATTTAAACATGAGCGAACTTCAAAAACAAATACTCGCCTTAGCTCCAGAGCAAAAACTGGAACTCATTGCCTTTATTGCGGAAGCATTAAAAGAAGATAGACTCCTTCAATCAGCTGTCAAAAGAAGAGATAAAATCCGCAAAGGAGAAGGGAAAATTCTTTCCTTAGAAGAGTTAAAGGCAAGACTCTATGGCGAAGCAATATAATCTCGTTATATCAGAAGAGGCTGCTGAAGATATTGAAGCCATTCGTGATTTCGGAGAAGCCAGACAAAAAAGACTTGGTTTCAAATACCTAGAAGACATTTTAGATTGTATTGATTTATTCAACACAACCCACAATCTTTCCAATACTACAAAACTCCTGCAATGGGAGTCCGCAGAGGATTAAGTAAACAATATTCTATCATTGTTCTCTATGATATTGATACAGCTAGGGACCGAATAGAAATATTGACCATTGCTGATTCAAGACAGGATTGGCAATAAATCTGATTCAAATTCCCACCAATTTCCTTAAATAAAAATTTCAACTGCCTCATTATAAAGCTGTTGGAAATCCCAGCGGAGGGAGAGGGATTAGCTTCGCTGATCCCAAAGAGGGGATTTAGACGCAAAACCTGCAAAAGTCCTTCGCTCCGCTCAGGCTTTTCTTTTGAGGCCCCCTCGCTCAAACAAGTTTGGCTAGTCCACCTCCAAAAGAAAAGTCCCAAATCTTTCGATTTGGGACTTTTACTGATTTTGCGGAGAGAGAGGGATTCGAACCCCCGGTACCTTGCGGTACAATGGTTTTCAAGACCATCGCATTCGACCACTCTGCCATCTCTCCGTATGCGGATTGCAAATGTAAGATGCTTTTTTCAGTCAAGCAACCCACTAGACAAATTTTTATCAAAGTCTCTTCATTTTTTTTCTCTAGAACCATTCACCCCACCTTACTGACTACCCAACAATCATTTACATCCTTACACATTACAATTAATGGATTAAACAATTTTACCTACTAATTTTGATTCAATCTTACATGACAATGAGCCATATAACTCAACAAGATGTTCGATTCAATTAAGTTAAACTCACTATCGGGTTAAAAAAATATGAAAATCTTTCTAGCATCCACCCTCCTTCTGATTTCTTTTTCATCTGTATTTGCCACAAAATATTACAGCATCTCTAATGGTGACTGGGGAGCGACCAGTACTTGGTCTCTAACGAGCGATGGCCCCGCAGCGGGTTCGACGCCTGGAGCCAATGACGAAGTTGTTATCCAAAACCGAGTTACTCATAACACTGGTGGTTCTTATACACATTATGGCGATGTAACGATCCTCGCAAGCGGTGAATATCAAATCAACACGGGGACTGGAAGTAGTAAGGTCTACTTATTCAAAGGCAATATCTTTGACATCTATGGCAAATTATGGACAAGCAGTGATTTCCATCACCAAGAGGAAAGCTCTAATGGCAATGGCTTGATGAATCTTCAAGAAGGCTCAATCGTTGAGATTGGAGACGACCTTATCT
Source organism: Bacteroidia bacterium (assembly GCA_045106675.1). Classification (GTDB taxonomy): domain Bacteria; phylum Bacteroidota; class Bacteroidia; order J057; family J057; genus JBCAWW01. The sequence goes on along the minus strand of JBGCFA010000446.1, from coordinate 3,700 downwards.
TAAACGCCAATTCACGGACCATCATGAATACCGTCGATTGCGGCTCTGCACGAGTAGCTGATGATATCTACTTCGTAGGAACGGGTTCACAGATGTGTGGCCAAGGCCACTTTATCGTTCCTGATCAACTTCGTGCTTGGAATGATGCTAATAACGAAGTGTTTCCCGCAGCTAGCCAATATACTAGCCAACTGTGCAACGGATTTGCCCTTTATGCCAATGTTGGCAACTGCCAGGTAGATGATCCAATCGTTACCGGAACGGGGCCTTTTGATCTACCAGTAGAGTACCTAAGCTTTGATGCGTATTGGGACAAAGAAACCATCGCGATCGAATGGCAAACTGCCAACGAACTACAAAATGATTTTTTTACTGTAGAACGTTCCATTGATGGCAGAACCTTCCAAAATATCAGCAAAGTGTCCGGAGCTGGTACCACAAACGAAATCAGCAGCTATCAAGCCACAGACTACCGCCCATATGCAGGCAAGTCCTATTATCGCTTAAAGCAGACTGACTTTGATGGTACATCTACTTACTCCAACATAATAGAAATCGACTTTAGCGCCCAAACCCCTAATCTAGTACTATACCCTAATCCACTAGTTTCTGATTACATCATGATTAGCGGTTTGACCCGCGAAAATGTTTACGAAGTCAAAGTCATCGACATGAAGGGCGGAGTAGTAAAGCAGTTTATCTCCACCTCTACGCTTGAAGCTGATCGCAAAATTGATATGCCAGCCAATCTTCAGACTGGAATTTATTTCCTTTCTATCAGCAGCGAAGATTTTCTCTTCACCAAAAAGATTCAAGTTCAATAATTCAACATATCTTATAAAAAAAGCTCGACCATGGTCGGGCTTTTTTTATTTGCAATTGGCCCACCCATTTACTACATTTATTGTAATAACCACTAAGTCGAAATAGGTATGAAATAGCTGTACGCACATTAAGCGTTCCAGATGTTCCAAAAACTCTTGTTTTTACCCGCCTTCCTTCTCCCCTATTTGGTACTTGCCAATCCATACTACAGTATTGCCGATGGTAACTGGAGTACTGCTGACTCATGGTCATTAACTAACGATGGGCCGCCTTCTTTCGAATCACCATCAAGTTCTGACACCGTTTATATCCAACATGCCATTATTCACAATGCAGGCAAGACCTATAAACATACCGGCAACGTCATCATTGAAGCTGGCGGTTACCTCCATATCGACACTGGTTACGGCAGCTCTAATGTTTACAAATTTGAAGGCAATCGCTTCGAAGTCTATGGCACCCTGACTTGCACAAGCGACTTTTTTCACCAGAAATCCTGGTCCAATGATTATGGTATTTTGATTCTGCACGAAGCCTCAGGTTTTGCCATTGGTGACGATCTCATCCTCTGTGGAACCAGCGAAACCATCCTCAATACGATCAATTGTGGTGATGCGGGCACCCTCGATGACATATACTTTCGTGGCACACAAGCCAAAATGTGTGGTCAAGGACACTTTATCATCCCTGATCGTATGCGCGCTTGGAATGATAGTGAAACTGAAATCATTCCCGCCTCCACCCAAATAGTCAACCAGCTATGTGCCGGCTTTAAACTATTTGATGATCCCGGCACTTGTACAAACCCCGTCATCACGGGCGGAGGCACCTTTACCCTCAAACAGCGGGATTTTGATCTTGTAGCCATATCCGAGCCCAAACAAATCCGTTTGCATTGGCAGATAGATGAGACAGATATAGAGGCTGCCTATTTCATAGAACGCTCCCACAATGGACAAAGCTTTAGCACACTCAATCAGGTATCAATATCAGAGATTGATCAGACTCAGCTCCAAGGCATTGATAAGCAACCCTTGAATGGGCGTCAGTATTATCGTATCAAGCAGATTCCATTGGATGGAGAAGCCATTTACTCTGAAGTGATTAGTTTAAATTATTACGATCATTCCCCTCAATTTCAAGTTTTCCAAAACCCAAACCAGCCCATTCAACTCCAGCTCAGAGGCATAGCAAGTGAGCAAAGTCTCTCCCTCAAACTTTATAACGCCAATGGTGCCATAGTCCAGCATTCACATCTACCACCTTCGCGTTCCGGCACTGCCGAACTCTCCCTCACCTCAGATTTACCACCGGGTATATATATAGTAGAATTACTTCATCCGTCATCAAACATGCTTACTCGTTTTGTGTTACAGTAAGGTGCAGCCATTGGGGCGATTTCTTCGTTCTAAGGACACATCAAACCATTTGCAAGCGTGAAAACTTATTTGCTTCTGTTCTTTTTGCTGGCTTCGAGCTATTTGGGCCTCGCCCAACGCCGCGTCAACACCTATCCTGATAGCCTAAACAAACGTAAACTCGCTTTGGTCATAGGCTCCGAGGCAGCGTTCTACGTAGGAGGTATGTCCTATCTCCAGTTTCTCTGGTACAAAGATCATGAACGCGTTCCCTTTCATTGGTACAATGACAATGCAGGCTATCTCCAGATCGACAAAATGGGCCATGCTTATGGGGCTTATTTTGAAAGCATGATTGGCTATCATTGGCTACGCAAGGCAGGTGTCCCTAAAAAGAAGGCATTGATCTATGGAGGTTCACTTGGATTGATTCTCCAAACTCCCATCGAAATATTTGACGGTATCTACGAAGGTTGGGGTTTTAGCTGGGGAGATATGATCGCCAATGCCAGTGGTTCCGCTTTAGTTGTCGGCCAAGAACTTTTGTTTGATGAACAAATCGCTCGTTTCAAATTCAGTTTTTGGCGCTCCACTTACGCCAAAGAAGCAAATGGCTATCTCGGCGATAACTTCTTAGAGAGTTTATTTTATGATTACAATGGTCATACTTATTGGCTCAGCGTTCCGATCAATCGCCTCATGCTCAAGGAGCAATTACCGGATTGGTTATGTTTTTCGGTGGGCTACAGCGCCAACGGCATGTTTGGTGAGTTCGAAAACTATCGCTACTACCGAGGGCAATGGCTCCCCGAACGTGAACGCTACCGTCAATTTTTATTCTCTCTAGACATCGATACTTCACGCATTCATACTCGCTCCAAAGCACTCAATGCGGTCTTAAAAGGCCTCGCTTTTATCAAAATCCCTTTCCCCACGCTTGAACTCAATACGATCGGCAAGCCACAAGGTCATTGGATTTACTTTTAAAGAAAACTGGCTCTTTGACCATTTCCGTGCTGAGTCAAAGGTATTGCTTTTCTAGTTGAAACATCCCCTTCCGCAAACGCCCCTTCAAAAGCGGGTTTTAGGGAGGGATCAAATCTCTCCAAGTTTCACATCAGGCCCATTTAAAGGGGCCGTCTCGGATGGGAGATGTTATAGCACAAAAACAAAAAGCTTTTACCCTAGCAGGCATCAAATTTTATCAAAATGCTTCTTATCCACGGAATTTGTCAGAGAACCAGAAAACTCAAACTTCGCATAAGTTTTCGATTAGAACAGCATCTACTAGCTGCGGACTACTGATTAATCGAAAACTAAATGAAACTCGTATTCTCTACGCTAACATTGACTTTGTTAATGACTAGTTGTGCTTTTATTGGTTGCTTTAAAGGCACACCATAATTGTCCATCATTGCTTTTTGATCTTTTGAAGGGGTTTGCCAGCAAGCAAACCCTTTTTTATGGACCCAAGCGTTCTGCGCAGCAAGGAAAATAAGATCTAATATCGGAAACTG
>JBGCFA010000445.1:0-4333 GCA_045106675.1 Bacteroidia bacterium | reverse complement strand
CAGCAAGGCCGACATGGTATGGTTGAATTGCGCTATCAGGCCTTAGCTCAAGGACAATAATCGAGGTCTCAGACCCATCATATATATAAATCAAAAAGCGTCGCCCATAAGGCGACGCTTTGTTTTATCTGAAAGTATAATAGATCAATCGAATGAATACTTCGTTTAATCTTATTAGCGTACAATCATACGATCAACGCCTACACTTTCGCCACTGCTAACTTTGATCAAGTACATGCCAGTAGCAACTTCTCCTAGATTGATTTCTAGGCTTTGATTTGCACCAAGGAAGCTTTGCTGAGTATGGATTGTTTGCCCTTGTACATTGATAACTTCGATGGTAGCATTACGGCTGACCCCTTGGTTACGTAATACAAATTGACCCTGATTAGGGTTAGGATACAGACTAATACCCGCATCAGCAAGCGTTTCAATAGCGGTAACCGAACAAGTCTCATTGATTACGATAATCGTAGTGTCAGAGTTAGGGCAAGGACCATTAGTCGTATAAATCACGCTATAGGCTCCAGCAGGAGTAGCGAGAACGTCAACTTTACCAGTCGCTGTATTTTCAAATACGAGACCAGTCGTTCCACTGAAAGTGCCACCCGCAAGACCTGTGATCGAAGGCCCAATATTCATGCTGTCAAGCTTACAGAGTGTATCCCAAGGGAACACAAAGCTAGCATCGTCTAAAGTGTTAGTCGCTGCTAATACAACTGAATCTAGCACATCATTGCCACAGTTGTCAAGTACGTTGACGAGATACTGGCCTTCAGCTAAGTTACCACCAACACCAAAAGAGGTCATGTCAGTTACTGTAGTATCGATACCTGGAAATAGGTAAACATATAAGTTGCCACCACCCGTTACGTTTGCTTGGATAATACCTGATGATTGACCAGGGCATAAGATACCAGTGCCAGTCAAAGTCAGATCAAGTGGAGGTAAAGTACTATTAGGAACCGTCTGAGGAGGCATGCGGATATCATCAATCTTCATGACAAACTGATCCGATACATTGTAGTGGCGGAAAGCGATGTAGATGTTTTGACCAACATAAGGAGTCAAATCAACAAGGCGCTGCTGCCAATCACTGGTGCTTAGTGTCTCTGAAAATAAGCTAGTCGTAAAATCTGCTGCTGTATTGCCTCCAGTAGAAACATAAACTTCATAATACTCCGCTGGGAAGTTTGCATCCTGAGCCGCGACAAACCAGCTGAAAAAATCATTAATTCCATCAGGCGTAAGCTGAGGCGTGATCATATAGTTGTCAGGATTCAAAGCTGTCGCACTAGGGTTGTCATAAGAAGCGGAAGTAGCACTAACTGAACCTGTGTTTGCTGATTGACCTGCGCCAGCAAAACCTGGTTCCCAATTGAACCCATCACCATCTGCATCAAGGGTCGTCCACTGACATGCTGGGAAAAGTACATTTTCAAAACTTTCTATGGTTGTGCCACTACCGTAGGCATAACCTGTCAGAGGCAAGGAGAAGTCGCCATCATTTGTACTGATAACGAGCGTGTCAAAATCATTGCCTGGAGCTACTGGGCTATAAGTCAAATTGAAGAATATAGTGTCACCAGGGATGACAGTAGTTCCCATGATATTATCCGAAAACGCAACACTGCTATTAGTATAGCTAGTACCCGTTATCGTCAAGTCTGCTCCACCATTATTTGATAGGGCATAGCTATCTGAGATAACTGGAGTCCCAACTTCAGTAAGTGGGTTATAGGTATCACTAGGCGATAGGCTACCCACAGGTGCCGCTGGCAAAGGGTCTATGGTAAAGCTACCACTTAGATCGCCCGGAGCTGCACCAAATCCATCTCCTGAGATGAAGAAGTTAATGGTTTGAGTTCCCATAAGACTAGGGTCAAGAGTAACATTGATCGTAAAGGGGATCAGGTTTCCTGGCTCGATACCACCGTAATTGTTGTCATTATCTCCCCATGTTACAGATTGGCCAAACACGCCATTTAATGCTTCATTTGGTTGGCCTTCAGTAGCAAGATAGATTGGATCAGTCGGGCTACTATTTGGCGTTATGCCTGCGGGGAACGTTATCGATAGGGAATCGCCGTACTCAGCATCAATATTGGTTTGAATCAAGGTGAAGTTCAAATCCATAGTAGTGCCAGCTACATAGAAGTTCGTAGAATTAAAAGTAGCTGCTACTTGACGGACTCCAGATTGATTCGTGTCAAATCGCTTGCCAAGCATTTTGTTTCGAGGATCAACTTGTTGTTGGGCCAATAGCATTTGGCCTGCAAACAACATCATCAATACAATAGTAAATTTTCTCATGTTAAATAGTTTTTAGGTAAGTCTTGCTCCGCAAAATACCAAAAACTACTGGCTATTCGCCGTTTTTGTCAGGTGGCATTGTGAATAATTCTTTGCTTTTAGAAAAGGCTAGTAGTTTGATTCACATTTCTTTTCCTCATTTTTTGGGTAAAATAAATCCTGCAAACTGGACAATTAGAACCATCAATGACGGGATTTGAGCGATCACTCCTGCGGAGAACGACGCGTTTCTTAACTCGATTCTCGTAAAAAAATCCACTTACTTAATCAGTCCTACCACTTACTGAAATCTTCTTTTGTCCTTCGGGCAACGACCTCATATTGTGTGTACAGCATCTCCTTCAAAACACAATTACACAATCATGAAGTCAATTTCTTTTTATTGGAAGTCCATGTTTTGTCTCCTGATCCTGCTTTGGGCAGGCTTCAGTCGAGGCCAGGACAATGTCGTCAAAGACGTAGTGCACCCAGCCCCCAATGCTGCCTCACTGGGCAAGTATGGGGATATACCGGTGAGCTACCATACAGGTATCCCTAGCATCCAGGTGCCGATTTTTACGGTACAGGAAGGCTCGCTGAGCTTGCCCATCTCTTTGTCTTATCACGCTGCTGGTATCCGAGTAGAGGAAACCGCTAGTTGGGTAGGGCTAGGATGGGCGCTCAATGCGGGCGGTGTCATCACCCGTACCGTACGCAATGCGCCTGATGAAGATGGTAAGCTACAGCAGAAGTCTGGCTACTGGGCTAATTATGGCTATGACTTTGTACAGGGTACTTCTGAAGTGCAAAATCTAAATTATGCAGCAGCAGGACTCATTGACACTGAGCCCGATCTATTCTCATTCAATGTCAATGGCTACTCTGGCAAGTTCTTTTTTGACGATAATCGTAATGTGGTCCTCCTACCGCGACAAGACATCAAAATTGAGGTAGTTGCTTCGCCAAACCCATACGGCTATAAGTTTGATGAATGGATTATGACCACGCCTGATGGGGTTAAGTACACCTTCGGTGGAACGGGCGCAATCGAAGAGAGTGCCTCTAGTAGCGGTTATTATTTTACTAATGATCTCTACAATCGGTCAAGCTGGTATCTCAAGGAGATTGAATCTCCCAATGCAGATTTCAAAATTGAGCTAGAGTATGAGCCTGAAAAATATGCTTATTACAACAATGGTTCTGAAAGCCGCATCGCAGGTGCTAATGCTTGCCCCGCTCCTATCCATGCGCCCAATCCCGTCAAAACGATTGTGAAAGGCGTTCGGCTCAGCCGAATCTCTACGCCTTATACCGCTGTAGATTTTGTCGCTAATCATGTCCGCCAAGACCTCAGCAAATATATCGCGGGTACCAACTCGGGTGTCAATAACGAATCCAGAGCTTTGGACGAGATTGTGATCAAAGATAGCGACGGACAATGTTTTAAGCGTTTTATTCTCAGTAAAAGTTATTTCGAATCCAGCTTCAATACGCCAACTCCTTATCATGATCCAGACCAGACAGACGAAAAACGTTTGCGGCTAGATCAAGTCCAAGAAGTGATTTGTAGTGGTAAAACTTCGATCCCAGCCTATGTCTTCGCTTACAATCATCAGGTCGGATTGCCTCGTCGTCGTTCCTTAGCGCAAGATCATTGGGGCTATTTCAATGGCAGATATAATACAGTGCTAACGCCTAAGCCCGCTAATAGCAGCTGTAGTGGAGCAGATCGCAAACCTGATGCTAATAAAGTCAAAGAATGGGCCATCAAAAAAATCACTTATCCCCTCGGTGGCTGGACAGAGTTCGAATTTGAAACTCATCAAACCAATAGCTACAATTTTGGGCAAGGTGCTAATACCATGGTGGGTGGCCTGCGTATCAAAAAGATGATTCATAATGATGGGGATAGCAATACCTCCAATAATATGATCAAGAACTTTGCTTATGTCAAAAGCAACGGCACTACTAGCGGTAAGTTGATGAGCGCTATTTCGTATAAAGCGCCGATCAAATTGGATGGTGGGACAAGCAATCCTTA
>JBGCFA010000444.1:0-26194 GCA_045106675.1 Bacteroidia bacterium | reverse complement strand
ACAAAGCTGCCCGCAAAGGAAAAGAGATCAAACTACGTGAACGCTTTGTATCAGTCTATGAATTTGAATTGATAGATCAGGGATTAGAAGCGCCTCTTTTTGCGGCACGAATCCGCTGTAGTAAAGGCACTTATATTCGGTCATTAGCACATGATCTGGGACAAGCCTTGGGCGTAGGCGCTTATATCACGGAATTGAAGCGAACTCGTATCGGGGAACATAAACTAGAAGATGCGTGGCGATTGGAGGAGTTTGTCGATAAGGTCAATTCTGAGAGGCACAAATCAGATTAACCACCGCTACCGTGGCGAGGATCAATTCGTGATCTTCTTCTTCAGTAATACTAACGCCATAGGTATCAGCCATTTTGAAGATATCTTTAGATACGCTCGCTACACTCTTGCCAAAGCGATCAAAACTAAACTCATGCTCCCAAAAATCTCCTTGAATGGTATAATCATTGGGGCCAGGGATATCAAGAGTAAAGCGCTTTTTGAACCAAGAAAATTCTTTTTCCAAGACGGCGACGACCACATCCTCCTCGATCAATTCATACTTAGGCATCCAAGTAAGCAAGGTCTGTTTGATTTTGAGAATTTCCTCTCCTTCCATATTCTGGAACGATAAATTATTGCCCCAGCTAAAGGGCTTGCCGATGATTTGAAAAATCGCTTCTCCAGATTGATTCAGGATATTATAAGTCTTATTAAGACTCCAGATTTTGCGTTTGAGTTGATATGATACGTTTCCCAGATCTCAATGATCCATAATTATATGAAAGCTTGGTTTTGTCTTCTACTACAATATAAAAAAGTCCTAACTTGCATATTGAGATCCTATTAATACATGAAAGTTTATCGTTCGCTTGAGGAGTATGAAGCTGGTACCCATGCCGTCGCTACTATTGGCACCTTCGATGGAGTACATATCGGCCACCGCACTATATTATCACGCCTTATCCAATCTGCTCAGGCGATCAATGGGGAAAGTATCCTCATTAGTTTTCATCCACATCCGCGATTAGTATTATTTCCTGAAAACAATCCGCTGCGTCTATTGCATACACTGGATGAGAAGATCGCTCTACTCGATGAGATTGGCTTAGATAAGCTATTGTTAATTCCTTTTACGAGGGATTTCTCAAGGATGAGTTCCAAAGCTTTTATTCGTGATATCTTAGCAGAAACGGTCCAAATAGAAAAGATCATTATCGGTTATGATCATCATTTTGGCAAAAACCGAGCAGGAGGCATTGAAGAATTGCAGGAATACGCAAATACTTGGAAGTATAGCGTAGAGGAGATTCCAGCGCAGAGTATAGATGATGCGAAGGTGAGCAGTACTCAAATCCGTAATGCACTCAAAGCGGGTGATGTCAGTACTGCCGCTAAATATCTTGGCTATCCATATTCTTTTGGTGGCGAGGTCGTGCATGGCGAAAAACAAGGTCGTTTGCTGGGTTTTCCCACTGCGAATATCGCTCCGGAAGAAAATCGCAAAGTAATTCCGGCTAATGGTGTATATTTTGTTCGGGTAATACTTCCGGGTGGAGAACACAAGTTTGGCTTGATCTCTATTGGCGTAAAACCTACCATGGGAGAGTTCCAACGTTCGCAAGAAGTTTGGATCTATAACTATGAGGGAGATCTATATGGTCAAAAGTTACGCGTCGAAATGCTAGAATGGCTGAGAGGCGAGGAAAAGTTTGACTCGCTAGACGCGCTCATTACCCAAATGAATTTGGACAAGGCTCAAGGCTACGCCTTGATGGAAAAATATAAATAAGCTCGCTATGCTTTTTCACAATCCCAGTATCCCAATCGAGGAACTTCCCCAATTGGTAACGATCGAAGAATACAAACCTGAGAGAGGGCTATTCAAACTCTCCATGATTTCGGCTAGTATTATTTCGTTTTTCATTTTGGGTGGGGCGACAGCGGTCAGCTTCCTACCAGCTCCGACAATGGTAAAAGCAGGAGTAGGGATTCTTGCATTATTACTAGCTAGCTTCTTATTTCTAGCGTTCGCTAAGAGCTACCACCGTAAAGCTTATAGCCTCAGAGCACATGATCTCAGCTATCGTAGTGGCTGGCTTTGGCACAAACTCACCACCGTACCCTTTAGTCGGGTCCAACATGTGGAGGTAGATCAAGGTCCCATTGAGCGTGCCCTTGAACTCGCTACTTTGAAGATATTTACAGCCGGAGGTAGTAGTAGCGATCTCAGTATACCGGGCCTGAGTCCTGAGAAAGCCAAGGAAATGAAGAGCTTTATCCTCCAAAAGATCACTGGCCATGACGCCTGAGCTGCCTCTTACTGAGCCTCAGCGCCAATCTCCTATGGCCGTAGGTTTTATTTTGTACCGCTATCTCAAAAAGATGGTACGGACATTTTTTGCCTTAATCTTGATCGTCGCATTCCAACAGGGAGACAATACCATGACTTATATCTTGGGCGGAGTAATAGCGATTTTGGCGATACAGCTGATTTACGCTTTGCTTTCCTACTTGCGCTATACCTTTTATGTAGAGGGCGACGAATTGATCATCGAATCGGGGGTATTAGGACGTAAGCGCACAGGCATTCCTTTTGATCGGATTCAAACGATTTCCTTTGAACAAAATGTATTTCACCAGGCCCTCAATGTCGTCCAACTCAATATAGATACTGCGGGTTCGGCTCAAGCCGAACTAAATATAGACGCCCTCGTTCGTCCGAAGGCGGAAGAACTCAGAGCTTTCATCCTAGCACAAAAGGCAGCGATAGAGGGAGAAAAGACGGATGAAGAGCTAGGAGAGGAAGTAAATATTCAAGCAACTATAAAAGTAGAAGAACGGGAGGTCATCCGCCTTAGCTTTCGGGATTTAGTGCTAATTGGTGTAACAGAAAACCATTTTAGGACTGCAGGTATCTTAGTTGGCGCCGCTTTTAGTCTTTATCAATTAGTAGAAGGAGAGTCAACCGAAGCCTTCCTCAAATTATTTGATGGAGTCTCAAGCTTTATGCTCAGCTCCAGTCTCTTACTGATTTTGAGCCTAGTCATTATGCTATCCATCTCATCCTTTGTGGTTAGTTTGGTGAGTACGATTTTAAGATATTTTGATTTCCGCCTTTGGCGAACGGAAAAAGGGTTCCGCATCAATTCGGGGCTGCTCAACCGTAGAGAACAAGCGGCCGCACGCAGCAAAATCCAGCTCGTCAAATGGGCCACCAATCCTCTCCGGCAATTGATGGGATTGAGTACCGTACGGCTTTATCAAGCATCTAGCCAAGAGGTCAAATCCAAACAAGCAATCACCATTCCGGGTTGCCAAGATCCAGCAAAGCGTAAAATCGTTGAAGAAATCATTCCGGCGACGGATCAACTTGACTATACCGAGCACAATATCAGCAAGCTTTTTATAGGCAGGATGACTTTGTACTTCGGCATTATACCAGCCGTGTTTTTTAGTGGAATCACCTATGTCAATAATGGTTGGTACGCATTAGCTTGGCTAGGGCTGGCCATTTTGGTTTGGGCCTTAGCACAGCGCTATCAAAAACGCTACCGATGGTACGTAAACGAGCAAACCTTACTGATCCACGATGGCATCATAGCCTCTAAACACACCTTATTGGCTTGGTACAAAATTCAATCGGTGAGCCTCAAACAAAGTCCTTACCAACGCAAGAAAGACTTAGCTGATGTAGTACTCAATACCGCAGCAGGAGCCGTGAGTATTCCTTACCTCCCTTTATCACAGGCAAAAGAATTGCGAGATTTTGTCCTCTATCAAGTCGAGACAACAGAAAGAGACTGGATGTAATCAATAGAGTCGCATCACGATAGAGGGATCAAAATCGCCCCCTTTGGTTGGAGTTTGCTGACTACTGGTCAAGACCTGGACATTCAAACGAACGTAGTTAAAAGCCTCATCGATGGTGATGAGATTGTCCTTATTGGTATTAGCATAGCCCTTCTCGATACCTTGCAAAAGATAATGCGTAAAATAACTCAAGCCAACATCGGGATACTCCAAAGAGGACTGAGAAACATCACTGGAAAGTAGCATAGAGATGCCGCTATTGAGGTAGCCGTTTTTCAAGTCTGTAAAGACCCCAAAATACATGGCTGACTCGCTTCCCCCTGCATGACAAGCATCGACAATCAATAAAGTCTGAGTAGAACGTGATAGCTTGAGGATCGTTTTGACGGTCTCATGGCGCAGCAAGTTCCCGCTATCAGCGACCCGATAGTCGGCAGTGGCCAATCCTTCAGGAGCCCCATGACCAGAGAAGTAGAAGATGATTCTATCGTCCGGCCCTGCCGAACGCGCAACTTTTTGCAGTGCTTGGACAATATTGGCCTTAGTTGCCTGTTGATTGGTCAATAAGCTGAGGTGTGCATCATCTAATTTGGGAAAACCATGATTGCGAAGCCAACGCCCAATGGCCAGTGCATCCTTATCTGCAACAGTAAGATCTAGTCGATCATCCACATAATCAGAGATTCCGACCACTACCGCATACGTTTCTCCTTTAAGATACTTGGGATGGATAAGACTAATTTGACTAAAAGAAGGAAGCGAAAAGTAAACGAGCAAGCCCAAAAACGCAATAAATCGAAGCATATACTGATAATACGAAAAAGCTTTAAGAATATTCTCATAAACCCTCGCAAGATATTTGGCGTATTACCCAAAAGAATTTTATATTTGCACTCGCTTTCAGTGAAGCTGTAAGCAAATTCAAGGCGCGGTAGCTCAGACGGTTAGAGCGCAGGATTCATAACCCTGAGGTCGGGGGTTCGATTCCCCCTTGCGCCACGAAAAGCCTGCTCGATAGAGTGGGCTTTTTTTATGTGGGTATTATTAGAGAAGATTAGATAAGAGCGTTCCGATACATCGGGAAAATCGGGGCTTCGATTCCCCCTACGAAAAGCCTACTCGTTTGCGGATTTTCGGCTGCCTCCCTGTTCTTGCGGAGAAAAGTCCAGATAGCACTCCCTGCAAAAACATTTTTTCGGAACCGAACATTCAAAAATATCCCACTGGAGCGACAGTGAGAAAAAGGAAGTCAAGGCTGCGGAGCGCAAAAATACGCTCTCGTAGAGAGGCAGATTTTTTCGTTTCGCACCGGAGGCTTGGCCTTTACTTCCTGTGCGGCTGGCATTTTGCCAGAGGATGTTCGGTTATGAAAAAGACAGCGTCCGAAGGACACCTTTGGAACGTAGTGATAATAAACTGCGTGAGTGGCCTGAAAGGAAGCTGACAAGCTTGTGCAACGCACTGAAATGAATATGGAGTCTGGAAGGGAACGACCTGAAGGGGCACGCCCGAATGATTACCTAAGTCCTATTCTGCCAAGATTTGGGATCACGGCTATTATTGAAAAAACTGGCTATCAGAATAGTCTCTCCATCAAAATCGAAGTAGATGGAATAGGTTTTATTGAAAGGCTTGGGAAGAATTGCTCTCCTTCTTGGAGAATTTGGGGAAGCGATGGGGAATCGCTTAGGCTTCTCAATGATTTGATCAAGGATATTGGCAGCAGCTTCAGCCAGTAATGCTCCGTATCCTTCTCTTTGATCGTCTAAATAATCAATAGCTTCAAATAGTTCTTTTTCCGCTATAGGGTGAAATGCGTAAGGATAACTCATTGGCTTTAAGCCATCCGCTTCTTCAGCTTTGCCATAACTTCTTCTCCAGGCACAGCTTTAACTTTCCCAGAGCGAATCTCCTCTACTCTGCGGTCAAGCTCTTGAAATAGTTCATCAGTTTCCCAAGGCATATGAGAAGCACCCGTTTCAGAACCAATTTTATCCTGAACTTTACCCAAAAGAGCCTGAACCAAAGCAAAAAACTCATTCTGAGGCAATGCTAAGGCACTTTCAAGGATATTTTTATATTCTTTACTCATAATTACTATAATACGATTTTTTCAGAAAAATGGCTAGGATTATGTTGGGTTATAGGTTTAATCATCTACGCCTTCTGCCATGAATATTTGATGCATTATCGAAATAGTATCATAAGTCCAGTAGCTAAGCGGAACTTTAAATTTCTGCAAAAACCACCCGCAGAAGGCTTTCTCAAACCTATAGACGAATGATGCATGCGCTTATTCAAATTAACAAGGCGCGGTAGTTCAGACGGTTAGAGCTCAGGGTTCAGACTCTTAAGCCAAGGGGTTCGATTCCCACTACGAAAAGTCTGCTCGAAAGAGTGGGCTTTTCGTAGTGGGTATTATCAGAGAAGATTAGATAAGAGCGTTTCGATATATCGTATTCGCGTCAAGCGAGGAGACTCATTCATTGTTTACCGCCTTGCGGAACGCTTATCTCTCAAGATCCTAGTGGTATGACGGATTGAGAAATCTAAGGCAAAATAAAATCTGTCATGCTGAGAATGCTAAAAATGAGCATTCTCCGATCTCTCTTTGTCTTCGTCGCTGCGCGGAACGCTTTTCAAGGAGAAGATGTCGATGCTCGGCTTGAGGGAAGATTTGAAGAAAATTCATGAACATTGTGAGTTTTGCTTCGCAGAACGCTCAATCTAAGCGTTCCGCAAGGCGGGGAAGCGAACCCATGCACAAAGAGGAAATCTACTTGAGAGAGGGAGCTTTGTATTAGCAATCCTTTCCCACCAGTTTTGAATGCTGCCTCATCAAGTGCAAATAAAAAGATCTTGCTCTTTTTAAAAGAATAAAAAATGCTTAAGTTCAAGTCGAATTATTGGTTCACCAGATTGGTTCTCCAAATTGGTTTGCCAAATTAAGACTTATTTGACTACTACTAATACTAATTTTTATGACAATCAATTCTCTCCTAAATAGGATAAGACCGGGTCTTTCCTATTCGACCTCATTGCTTCTTTTCCTCAGGAAGCAATTCTGACAAAATCCACGATTTATTAAGCACGGCTGATTGGCCGGTTCTCTTCATCATTAACTCAATGATGAAATGGAATTCCTATGGGCAAAAAGCTGGCTACATTAGAAAGAAAGACTTTAAATATTTTACTAAAAATCAATTAATACCAATGAAACATACATTGATATTGTTTTCATTACTGTTTGTTATGGTTTCAGGATTTGCTCAAAGCAGTACGATCCTAAAAGGAACAGTAACAAATGAAGAAAACAACAAGCTTGTTGGGGTACAGGTAACTGTCGCCGAAACCAACAAAGGAGCATTAACCGATTCAGACGGGAGTTTTCAAATAGAGGTGAATAATGGAGACGTACTCCAGTTTTCCTATTTCGGGTATGAGAAACAAACTGTTTCCTATACAGGGCAAACAAACTTAGAGATCACCTTAATAGAAGATGTTACCCAATTAGACGAAGTTATCGTTGTCGGGTACGGTACACGTAAAAAGTCTCACGTTACGGGGGCAATTTCGCAGGTAGATGGTGGAGATGTAGCAGCTATTCAAGCGAATCGCGTGGATGATGCCTTAGCAGGTAAATTAGCCGGTGTTTTGATTCAAAATCAAGACGGAGCGCCTGGTGCGGATCCAAAGATTCAAATTAGAGCAGCTTCATCTATTTCAGGTAACTCAAGTCCACTAATTGTTGTGGATGGTTATCCGATTTCAGGAAGTTTGGCCACAGTTAACCCAAACGATATTGAAAGCTTGGAAGTATTAAAGGATGCTGCCTCAGCTGCTATATATGGTTCACGGGGAGCAAATGGCGTTATTCTAGTTACGACCAAAAAGGGAAAAACAGGTAAAGCGAGTTTGAGTTACAATGCTTACGTGAGCACCTCAAGTAGGTACGTAAGAGACATTGAACAACTTAAAACTTCTGGAGAATGGGCTGATGAATTAGAAGCTGGTATCGCCGATGGTACTTATGACGTTTCTGAAGTTGATCCAAACTTATTAAGCTATAGAATAAATGCTTTTAGAAATTCACCTGATGTCGTGGCTGTTGAAGATTGGCTCTTCCGCACAGGATATAGTACAAACCACAACGTCAGCATTAGCGGAGGCACAAATGATGTAAATTACTTTGCTTCAGTTGGTTATCTAAATACTCAGGGTATTGCAATTACTCAAGGGTTTGAAAGATATAACGCACGTATGAATGTCGATGCTAAGCTAGGGAAAAGAGTAGAGGCTGGATTAAATATCAATGGATTCGTGGGTAATAGAGATATCGTAGCTCATGACATGAGAGATCTCTTGAGAGCGTATAGCGTTCATCCTATTTACCATACAGATGCGTCTATTGCATTTGTTCAACAATTGGATCAACAAGCACAGGGTTTGGGATTAGCTGCTTTTGACGCTGGTTTTAGAGGAGGAGATGCTCCTTGGAATAATAGTATCTATACCTTGGAACCGGGTATGACAGCGCAAGACTGGCATTACGGAAGAAGCGGTAATGGTATTGGAGGATCAGGAGATGCTGGTCCTGCAACGAAGCTTGACAATGCAGAGCAATGGCAGAAAACGCTATTTGGTAACTTTAGCTCATATCTACAATTCAACATCTTAGACGGATTGAATTTAAGAACCGTTCTGGGTGCAGATATTAGAGATACTCGAGACTTTTATTCTCAAACCCTTGAGGCGGATTCCAGAGCACGTACTACTCAAAGTGACTTGGATCAGATAGATGTAAAAAGATCTTCAGTCTTTAGTGAGACTACTTTGAATTATGCTAAAACAATAGGTAAGCATGATATATCGGCAGTAGCAGGGGTGGAATTTCAAAATTTCTATATCACAGGTATATCATTAACTGGTACAAACTTGCCATATGGTCAGCCTCTCAATTATGGGTTGTTGGATCCTGCAGATATTAGCGTTTCTGAGAGGAACGAGACTATTGCAAGAAGGAGCGTTTTTGGACGAGTCAACTATGCGTTTGACAATCGTTATTTAGCATCAGTATCTGTCAGAAGAGACGGTGATTCTCGATTCGGAGCTAATAATAGATTCCAGACATTCCCCGCGGTATCTTTAGGATGGAATGTACATAATGAAGCTTTTTACAACTCAGAATTTCTGAGTGATTTAAAACTACGGTTCAGCACTGGTTCTTTAGGTACTACTGCCTTTTTAGGACCTTACAGTTCATTGAGTCTTTTGAATCCTCAAGCCACAGTCCTAGGTACTGGGTTTCTAATCCCATCAGATATAGCAAACGCGGACTTAACTTGGCAAACCAATACAGAGACCAACTATGGTATCAACTTAGGTTTCCTAAATAGTCGTTTTACCTTGGGGGTTGATTATTATACGTCTAACATCGAAGATATCTTAATTAATCAAAGCGTATCTGAAGTATTAGGTACCACTTCGATTGTACTTAATTCTGGTGATGTTATAAGTTCTGGAATAGAGTTTGAACTCGGTGCGGCAGTGGTTTCAAAGCAAGATTTCACCTGGGTTATCAATGCCAACCTATCTACGGTTAATACAGAAATTACTGATTTAGGTGGTCTAGATGAATTACCTCAAGTAATTTACGGTCAGTCTGGAAGAGGTCCTGTGTTTAGAAATTACATAGGTGGAGAAATTGGTGAAATGTGGGGCTTAGAAACCAATGGGATGGTTGAAACCGAGTTTATGGCAGATCCATCACGTGCAATTGGCATCAGCAGTTCAGAATATTATGTCGTAGATCAAAATGGTGATGGCGTAATTGATAGAACACGCACAGTTGCTGAGGGTGGAGACTTAGTCAAAATAGGACAAAATACACCAGATTATTATTGGGGTTTGAATAGTCAAATGAGATACAAAGATTTTGACTTTTCATTCCAGCTTCAAGGAGCCCAAGGAGGAGAGGTTTTCAATATCGATGAGATTTACTGGAGATCAGAATTTGGTGGAAGATTGAAGTCTAGTTTTGATACTGAGAACAATGGCATTGCTGATCATAATGGGCAGCACTATACACAGTCAAGAAATCAGTTAGACGCGCAGATACAAGATGCATCCTATATGGCGTTGAGAAACGTGACGATAGGTTATAATATTGTAAACAAACTAGGGTTGAATTCTGCAAGGGTATATGTCGCGTCCACCAATTTATTGTATATAATGGCGTCTGATTACACCTCTTTAAATCCGGAGGGTGTAGAGATCACCAATGGTGGTTATTTAGGACCGACAACATACGGGGTACAAGTAGGTGCAAGTCCAGTGGTAAGAAGTTTTACTCTGGGTGTAAATGTTAATTTCTAAATAATAAAATAGTGAAAAAATTATATATAGTATTGGGCTTATTGCTGTCTATAACAGCATGTGAGCCTTTGGAACAAATCCCGCCAAATATTGCTAGTGCAAATTCTTTGACAGATTTTGACGGAGTATTGAATGCGGCATATTTCTATCAGCATGGCTCAGCAACACCAATGGCCGTGATGGGCGATTTCAGATCGGACAATGCTTTAATGCTAGAACCTCCATATACTGAGTTTGATGTTTATGGTGCTGATTTAACGGCTATGGAAGATCAGTTTTTCGGTCCTTTCTATACGGCTTTATACAAGTCAATATTAAGTGCGAATAATGTAATTGAAAATTCTGCCGATCCTACTGAGGTAGGTGAAGCTAAATTTTTAAGAGCTTTGGCTTATTTTAAACTTGTGCGAGTGTTTGGTGATGTTACCGTGAATTTATCTGCTGCACCAAGTACAACAGATGGCTCAATATTAGTAAGACAATCTGCTGAGAATGTTTATAATAACGTAATCATTCCTGATTTGGAAGCGGCAATAGCGGCTTTAGGTACTGAAATAGTAGATGGCAGAGCTTCTAAATATGCAGCTCAAGGAATCCTAGGTAAAGTATATCTTCAAATGGGCAATTTCAGCAGTGCTGAATCACACCTAGCGGCTGTTGTAAACGGAGCTGATGCCTCAGGGATTAGCTTACAAGAAAACTTTGCTGACATTTTTGGTGAGGCTAATGATTTGAATTCAGAAATCATCTTTGCCACTCAAGTATCAAGTTCAATTTCGGATGAATATGGTTTTTCCGAGTTTTGGTCATGGTCTGGAGGACTTGATACCAAATCTCTGACCCCATTAGACCAAGATTTGGTTGACGCTTTTGATGCGAATCCAGGAGATCTAAGAAGAGCCGTAAGCATTGACACCGCTCTTATGGCATCTCCAAAGTTCCCTCAGACGGGCGGTCCTGATCACGACTGGATAGAACTCAGGTTAGCAGATGTTATTCTGATGTATGCAGAAACATTGAATGAGAATGGTTCTTCCGCCGAAGCCGTACTCGATCTACTAGATCCTATCCGAACCAGAGCGGGGTTGGCTCCTCTAGATCCAACAGCTCTTAATACTAAGGAGTTGGTTCGACAGGCTATTCAAGACGAAAGAAGACTTGAATTGGCTTTTGAAGGTCAAAGATGGTTTGATTTGGTTAGAACTGGTACTGTTAATGCTGAAATGGGAGAAACCATTGATAGTCAGTATCATTTGTTCCCAGTTCCAGTATCAGAAGTGCTCGCGAGCTTTGGAGTAATTACACAAAATGCTGGGTATTAATTGACCTAACACTTTTCGTTGGATAAATAGGTGATCCCTAATACGTTATATCTCATTATCACTAAGCAGTAATGATCATTCCGATAGAAAAAGGATTGCCTACTTTCAATTATCTAATAGCTTTATTGTCATAGTAGTAGCTCTTAGGGGAGGTCTTTGACCTCCCCTAAGACTTAATTTGAGTAAGGTTCAGGCACTTTTCAAGTTTTACGGATAGACTGTCAGGCTTATTTTAAGCAGTTGATAAAACAAAATGCCTGACTAAAAAATCTTATCAACTTATTTAGGGATTGGTGAATTTTTATTGACCTATTTTCTCTACTTGCGCCTGACAAGTCTGGTTTCAATCAACACAATATCTTTGGCCGACAACTCTTCATATTCTTCTGCCAAGGCTTGTCAATAATACTATTGTTCATACTATACAACTAACCAACATAGATTTACATAGTTGTAGCTTTCAAAATTATCACACATGGAATTAACAGGTAAAACAGCCATCGTAACAGGTGGTGGACGAGACATTGGGAGATTCATCTCTATCAAATTAGCATCGATGGGAGCCAATGTGGTCGTAAACTATTACAACACGCCTAAAGATGCAGAAGAAACCCTCAAGATGATTTCGGACGCTGGAGGCAATGCGATTGGGGTAAAAGCAGACTTGACCAAATGGGATGAATGTTTTCGATTAGTTAAAGAAAGTCAAGAAGCATTTGGTGAAAATATTCATGTCTTAGTGAACAATGCAGGTGGATTGGTTGCGCGTAAGACCTTGAAAGAAATGGATGAGAGCTTTTGGGATTTTGTGATGGATCTGAATCTCAAATCAGTTTTCATGATGCACAAAGCAGTGATCAACCATATGCCTGAAGGTGGCTCTATTGTAAATATTTCCTCACAAGCGGGTCGTGACGGCGGAGGTGGTGGATCATCTGTTTATGCCGCTTCAAAAGGAGCGATAATGACATATACGAGATCTATGGCAAAAGAACTTGGCCCCAATGGTATTCGTGTCAATGCAGTTTGTCCGGGCCTAATCGCCACTACCTTCCACGATACATTTACCCCTGATAGCGTGCGTAAAACTGTGGCTGAAAAAACGCCCTTACGTAGAGAAGGACAACCCGAAGAGGTGGCAAACTTAGTGGCTTGTCTAGTTTCTAGTGAAACTTCTTTTGTGACGGGAGCTAATTTTGATGTCAATGGTGGTTTGGCATTCTCTTAAACAACGGCCTAACATTTTTTCAAATCCTACACTTTTTGAGTGTGCAGTATTTTGGGGCTTGTTCCACTTTTCTTAAATTAGATGGCACAAACCTAAGTACTTGCCGAGATTCCTTCTGCTGGGAGATAAACACACATTCGATTCGATCAAGTTTAGGAGATATCTACATGTTTTTTGTAGTTTCCCTACACAATCATGGATGGATAATTCAAATCATGTTGGGTATATATCTTCATAAAACAGCTAAAAAGACCTTGACCCAGATATGATTTTAGCTAAAAGCATTGTTTACGTATGAAATTGGAAATTCTCGCACAGAAAGAAAACCAAGCTATTCAGAATGAAATAATTTCAAAGCTCCAGGATCTAATCAATTACAAAAACTTAGAACCAGGAGATCGGCTGCCACCAGAAAGAACGATGGCAGACAAATTTGGAGTTAGTAGAAGGAATTTGAGCAAGGCAATCCAGAAATTGGAATTCTATGGATTATTAGAGTCAAGGCCCCAAAGCGGAACTTTTATAGCTAATATCGGAAGGTTGGCCATGAATGGAATATTGGACAATATTCAAGAATTGGAAGAACCGGATTTTAAGTCATTAATCGAAACGAGAATAGGATTAGAGCTCGTCATCGTACAGTACGCGGCCCAAAGAAGATCAGAAACGGATCTGAATAAAATTAAAACGGCCTTGAATGCTTTTAAGGAAAAACTGCTTGAGGGAGATGATTATTTACAAGAAGACATCTTATTTCACCTTGAAATCGCCAAGGCTAGCCATAACACTGCTTTGATAACTCTGATTCACTTAATTACACCGGAAATCATCAGTGTCTATGATCAGGACAAAATTTGTGAAGGCGACGAAGCTTTGTCTGAAGTAAAGAAACATGAAGATATTTATATGGCCATTAAGGAAGGAAACCCCCAACTGGCAAAAGAAAAAATGGACATCCACTTCACAAGGCTTAAGGATTATCTAGAAAGCATAGAATAATTTCAGCTCTCTCCCACCTTTGGATTCAGAACTTCAAGCTTGGGAGTTAGATCCTCTCCACGGTAAAGCCGACTCAATTGAGTTGGCTTTATTTTATGGGGTCTATTTCACAGAACGCTCATTCCAAGCGTTCCGCGAAGCGTGAGAGGAGCTTAGGAAAGTCAAAAATCACATCTCGATATCCCAAAGCCCACTTAAAAGCTCCAGCAAAACAACAATCTAAGATGATCAAGCCATGATTACAGGACAAGCTATTCAATGCCTTACATAACTCTTCCATCGGAAATAGCGCTTAGTGCAGGAATCGTTTCATGCAGTAGCTTCTCAAGCTCCTTTTTATCGGGATCAATGATTGGAGGATGTACTATGTAATTATGGTCCGTTTCGAGTCCTTTGGCTAAACCCTTAGCATCATTAATTGCAGTTCTTAGCGGACTTAGATGCTTGTAGTTATTAATTCCAATAATAAAGGCATGGGATTGCCTAAACGGAAGTTCTACCTGATGAGTGATCGGCATTTGAGCAAGTGTTATCAAGAACTGTTATGAGTAATTTTTAAAAAATCGACCAGTATTTATCATTTGTCAAAAAAAGAGTATCAAACTCTATAAATGCTATTACCACACCCCATCACTCAAAAAAGAAGTCGATTTCAGTTTGTATCTCGCACAATCCATGACAATATTGGTTAACCAATAACCAATAACCAATATTTAATTTTCTCTAGATCGAGGATACCCTGCTTAATTAACGCTCTACAACTAAATTATTTATGACTGTTAGATTAGCTGTTCTGCTTCGCAGAACGAGAAAATAGAAACAGCAAACCCAAAGGAAATCCCAGCTAGTACAGATCATTCAAAGCGTTCCAAGAATTGGCAGAAAAAGAATCCCTAAACTCCCCCTAACACTTAACAAAAGTAAAGGAATATGAAACGATACATACCTACCCAAGGCCGAATCATCGGAATATGGTTGATGCTTTCCCCCTTCTTTTTATTTCCATCTTTAACCGCACAGACCTATGTAAATGATGGCGATGATCTTCAAAATGGCGTAAACGCCGCTTCTCCAGGTGAAGTTTTCATTGTCCCCAATGGTACTTACAATGATTTTGAGGCTTCTTTTACGGCGGTAGCTACAGAAGGGAGCCCCATACATATCAAAGCAGAAAGTGTCGGCGGCGTCATCCTCACCGGCGAATCACACTTCACCTTCAAAAAGGCCGCACACATCATCCTTGACGGTTTTGTGTTTGATGGTCAAGACGATAATACACTCGTAAAACTGGAAGGCTCGCATCATATTAGAATTACTCGCAATGTTTTTGAGTTACAGACCAATGAACCCATCAAATGGATTTTTATCGGCGGCTATTGGAATGATTATACCTTTCAGTATCTCAGTCATCATAATCGGGTTGATCACAATATCTTTAAGAATAAAACTACTCCAGGCCACTATATCACGATTGATGGCAGTAGCAATGAAGAAGAAACTGACCTCAGACAGTCTCAGTATGATCGGATCGATCATAATCATTTTTATAACAATGGTCCCAGAGCAGCCAATGAGCAAGAATCAATTCGCATTGGTTGGAGTAAGATGTCACTCTCAAGTGGATTTACGATTGTAGAACATAACCTCTTCGAAGATTGCGATGGAGATCCTGAAATTATCTCCGTAAAGTCATGCGATAACATCATCCGCTACAATACCTTTCGTCGTAGCTATGGCACCGTTTCTTTGAGGCATGGCAATCGCAATCGAGTCGAGGGCAACTACTTTTTTGGAGGGGGCAAAGCCAATGGCACTTTTGTCAATTCAAATGGTAGTAGTTCGGCCTTATATACCGGAGGCATCAGAATTTATGGTACCGATCATGTGATCATCAACAATTATATGGAAGGGCTGCAAGGAACCCGTTGGGATGCTCCCATTACTTTGACACAAGGCGATGCCATTGATGGTTCAAGTAGCAATCTCACCAAGCATTTCCGAGCCGAGCGAGTCACCATTGCTCATAATACTTTGGTAGATAATGCATACGGAATCGAGATTGGTTTTGACAATAATGGCGATTATAACAAAGCACTCAAAGATATCACCATCGCCAATAATTTGATCACCGGATCAAGCAATAGTTTGGTGAGTTATCTTGATGGCAATACTCCCGGCAGTGAAGTTAGCTGGAGTAATAATATATTCTTTCCAACAGGATCTGCATCTCTTACGAGCGATGGATCTAGTTTTAGTAGTTCCGAGGTTCAGCTCCTAGACCCAGCTTTAGTCTTAGATGCTAGCCTTTGGCGAACGTCTAGTTCCACTCCTACTTTGCCATCTTCAATATTGAACTGGACCAACGATCTAGATATTGACGGGCAGTTTAGACCAGATACTAGTTCAGTTGGAGCTGATCATTTTAGTCAAGATTCTGTTTTATATGGGCCATTGAGTCCTTCGGATGTAGGGCCTCTTGCCTCTAGCGTGGCTACTGCTCTAACGGACTTCCCGCTTGAATTAGAACTTTTTCTTTATCCCAATCCTGCTTCAAGCCATTTAAATATCCTCAATGCTCCCAAGGGATCATCAAGCCTTATGATTTATTCCCTGACCGGGAGTTTGCTAGCTCAGTATGAATTACATGCTACAACAGCTACAGTTTCACTGCCACAGCTCGCAAGTGGTCTATATGTAGTGAGATTGAGTAATGCTTCTTCTCAGTATGTAAAAAGGATATTCATACAGCAATAATCACTTTCCGCACTCAAAGTGAAATAGTGAAGCTGCCTTGTGCATTGAGAACTCAAATTGGACATTCGATATGTCCCAGCGTTCCGCGAAGCGGAGAACGGGTGAACACAGACAGGAAAAAGAGCAATTCCTTCAGCCTTGAACATTGAAATTGGACATTCGATATGCCCAAGCGTTCCGCGAAGCGGGGAAAAAGATAAACCTCCGCAAAAGGTTTGTATCTATTTGCCATCTAAGATGGAAACAACCTAAATGAATAATCAATTGCTTAGTATTCTTTTTGCAGCCCTATGTGTTTTTTCATTCACAAGCGCTTGTGAAGAGGCCCCCATAATCATCGATGAGATAGAAATCGGAGATTATGAAGGAACAGCCTCGGTGACCCAAGGATTTGCGAGCACGACAACCACCAATCTTTATGCATCAGGACAACGAGTTGCAGGGCTTGGAGAGATTACGGCCACTGACAACACCAAATGGGTAATGCCAGCGGAAGTCAATTACACCAATAGTGATTTTCCTTTTGCGCCAGATTTACACAATCCAGATGGCACAAAATATTCAGATGCTGCCGCAGCCTTGGCCGCATTTAGTGATGACGATATCATCGAGATAGATGCCAGCGGAGAAGTGATCACTGCCTATGTCTTTGCAGACAACTATTTTGAGCTCTATGTCAATGGCACGCCCGTCGGTAAAGATGCGATTCCCTTTACTCAGTTCAACTCTCATATCGTCAAATTCAAAGCGAGTTCTCCTTACACCATTGCCATTAAGTTGGTTGACTGGGAGGAGAACCTAGGTTTAGGCTCAGAAGCGAATCAAGGTAGTGATTTTCATCCGGGAGATGGTGGCCTAGTTGCAGTATTTCATGATGCTAATGGCAATACAGTAGCCACGACAGGTGCAGAATGGAAGGCGCAGTGTTTTTACTCTGCCCCAATCAAGGACTTAGCTTGCCCTAGTGAATCAGGAAGTACGCGCAGTACTTCGGCTTGCGACATGGAAGGAGTTAGTGATGGTAGTAGTTTTTATGCGTTACATTGGGCACTGCCGAGTACTTGGATGAATGCCGATTTTGATGATGCAGATTGGCCTAGCGCAACTACTTATACCAATAATACTGTGGGAGTAGATAACAAACAGTCTTATACTGATTTCACCGATATATTTGACGCCAGTAGCGATGACGCAGAGTTTATCTGGTCTACCAACCTCATCCTCGACAATGAAGTGATTGTAAGATATACCGTTCAATAAAAATTTGAGACAAGCATGCTTTTCGCTCGTATTTCAACTGAAATAGCCAGAATTAGCCTTCATTGAAGCATCAAATTTCACCATTCAAATTCAACTCCTTAAAACTTAGCGATTCCTTGCCTATTATTGTTTTTTGAGCTAGAATTCCATCCACGGGCAAATATGGTGTGTAAGCGACTTTTAGGGATATGCTTTTTACTTATTCCTTGGACAATACTTTGTGGCCAAGAGGATGAAACTATCGTAGACTTTTCGCAAGAAAGAGGTTTTTATGAGAATAGTTTTAGTCTCACGCTAACTAGCTCGATCCCCAATGCGACGATCCGATATTCCTTAGATGCTTCAGACCCCATGCTGGGAACGGCTCTACCTTACGCTAGCCCGATATCAATTGCTAATACAAGCATTGTCCGTGCGATTGCGTTCAATGCGACTGATACCTCCACTATCAGTACCCATACTTTTATCTTCAAGGGTGATATCATTGCGAGCGGCGATTTAAATCCGACCTATGTCAATGACCCTACTTATGGGCCTTTGCTCTCAGCAGCACTCTCTAGTTTGCCGAGTCTGTCTATCGTCCGTCCCGATGCAGATCTCATTACTTATGATGAATCTGAGACTTCCCTAGAATGGATTCCAGCGGGTGCTGAGGAAGGTTTTCAGATTGATTGTGGCGTCCATCGTTATGGCGGCTACTTTACCAACTTCGCTAAACGCAATTTCCGGCTACATTTTCGCAAAGAATATGGTCCGGGTAAATTAGAATATCCTTTATTTGAAAATGATTCCGACTTCCCTGTAGACGAAACTTTTGATCAATTAGACCTTAGGGCGGGCTCTCATGACATGGTGCTGAGAGGTTTTTATATGTCCAATGGTTTTACGGATAAAACGATGGCAGACATGGGACATATTTCCCCCCATGGTCGCTATGTCCATCTCTATATCAATGGGAGATATTGGGGCCAATATTATTTAAGAGAACGCTTTGGCGCGGACTTTCTCGCGACCTATCAAGGCGGTAATGACACCTTATTTGAAGCCATCAACGGTAATAAAAATGTAGGCGGTTGGTCTCCCGGTACCGTATATGATGGCGATGGTTCGCAATGGGCTGATATAAACGCTCTAAACACCTTTGCTTCTCTCAATGAGGTAGTTGATCTCAGCAATTATATAGACTTCATATTATTCTATCTCTACGGTTATAGCGAAAATGAATATCGCTGCGGCGGTTCAGACAGCCTGAATACAAAGTTTATTTTTCACCTCAATGATGCCGATGGTTGGCTCAGAAGCTCGTCAAATTATAATCTAAGAGGCGGACCAGCTGGTATTTGGGATAAATTGATTGCTGAAAATGATCCTCAGTTTCGTCAACTACTTGCGGACAGAATCCATAAACAATTTTTTCAAAATGGTGCTCTGAGCGCCTCTGCGAATCAAGCTCGCCTCAGCCAACTAAGCCAAGAAGTAGAGCTAAGCATGATCAGCGAATGTGCTCGCTGGGGCTACCGGACTTACGATAGTTGGGTGAGTGCTAAGGATGCCTTTCTTCCGACCTTCAACAGCAAATCCACTAACGTATTAAATTATCTCATTCAAGCTGGCTATTATCCAAGCCTTGATGCCGTTTCCTACTCACAATATGGTGGACCGATTCCAACAAACTACCAGCTTGGCTTGAGTCATACTGATCCCAATGCGAGCATTTATTATACTACCGATGGTAGCGATCCTATACCCGCTGATGGCTCGATTAATCCGCAAGCAGTACAGTATTCAGGCGCTTTTGTAGTGCCTGCTGTCACTACCGATATCCGAGCCCGAACGAATTCTATCACCGCATTCAATGATCTAGCAGAAGCCAAATTTGCAGAACAATCTTCTACCGGCTTTGGCGGACTTGCCTCTCGTGCTGTCGATGGCAATACCAGTGGTGTTTGGAATAATGGTTCCGTGGCCCATACTGCCAATGAATATCAACCTTGGTGGCAAGTAGACTTGGGTAGCCCAGCCAATATCACAGATATCCATCTTTACAATCGTACGAACTGTTGCCAATCTCGCATGAGCGATTTTTACATCTTGGTTTCTCCTGATCCATTCATTAGCGATGACCTGACGACAGTCCTCAATCAAGCTGGTGTGCGATCCTATTATCAAAGTGCTAATGCTGGAAGCCCGAGTATTTTTGAGGTCGATACTGTAGGCCAATACGTAAGAGTCCAACTTCAAGGGACTAATTATATCAACTTTGCGGAATTAGAGGTATTTGGCAGCTTTCAAAATGGACAGATTCCGGGCGTTCAGCAAAGCTCAGCAGCTTGTCCTGTTCGTTTTTACAAAACCCAAGATTTTAGTGGTCTTGCGATCAATGAAATTCTCTACCATTCAATAGATACTTGCGGGACAGAGTTTATCGAACTCAAAAATGGCGGCAGCGCTAGCCTCGATTTGACCGACCTATATTTCAATGAGGGGATCGGTTATACATTTCCCTTGCATACAGTATTAGCACCCGATAGCTTTATCGTTCTAGCGCGCAATCCTGAGGAGTTTGAATCTCTCTATGGCTTTGCCCCGGATGGTCGCTATCTCGGCAAATTGGACAATGGAGGCGAAGCCATCGTTTTACATGATCCCTTTGGGGCCACGATCGACTCACTCCGCTACAATGACAAAATGCCTTGGGACAGCCTAGCCGATGGGTATGGTCCTTCTCTAGAACTCCTCAATGCATTGGCCGATAATCAAAGTCCAGCATACTGGGTCGCCAATCCTTTGATCTGTGGGACTCCAAGAGCAGAAAATAGCTTAAAATGTGAAAGCTTAGCTCCTGAAATCGTCATCAACGAAATCCATTATAATGAAGATGATGCTTTGAGCAGTCTACAAACAGGAGATTGGGTCGAGCTTTACAATCCACATCCCTATGCGATAGATATCAGTGATTGGCAATGGGTCGATGAGGATACCACTTTTACCTTCCCCTTGGGAACGTCTATCTCTGCCAGTAGTTACCTTATCCTCAGCGAGGACAGCAATGCTTTTTCATTGGTCCATCCTTTAGTAAGCCACTTCGTGGAACTCACAAACATGGGATTAGACAAGCAGGGCGAGTACTTAGCTTTACGATCTAGCGAGTTTTGCCCTGTAGACTACCTCACCTACAATGACAAATCACCTTGGCCGACAGAGGCGGATGGAGATGGCTTCAGTCTAATGTTGCTTGATCCGCAATTAGCCAACGATAAAGGAGAAAACTGGACAGCCTCGACCAATTATACCGGTACACCCGGACAGATAAATGCAGACCTATGCATCAATCTTACCGACAGTGTCCAAATCAATGAAATCAATTACCGCTCCAATAGTGGTGCAGATGTGGGCGACTGGGTCGAACTCTATAATGCGTCTGTAAACAGTTTGGATCTATCAGGTTGGGAGTTTCATGATGGGGACAATTATTTCAGATTCCCTGCGGGAACGATCATAAGCGGAGAAGGATTTTTGGTGATCGCTCAAGACTTATTCAAGTTTTATTCAATATTTCCCAATCTAAGCGAAGTGATTGGGGGCTGGAGTTTTGGATTGAGTGGGGATGGTGAACACCTCACTATTTTGAGCAGCAGTCGCTGCTTGGTCGATCAACTCAGCTATAATGATTCTCCCCCTTGGCCGCTTGAAGCAGACGGGCAAGGCCCTACCCTAGCCTTGATTGATCCTAGTTTCAACAACGAAGATCCCGGCAATTGGGCGCCCTCCAATTGGGGCAATGCTCCCTTGGGTACGCCCGGTAGCGCCAATAATATCCCAGCGCCTTGTTCCGGCACGGAAAATCAGATCATCATCAATGAAATACTCTATAACTCAGATCCCTCACAGGATAGTGGTAACTGGTTAGAATTATACAACCCCAACAGTCAATCCGTGGATATTTCAGGCTGGTTGCTGATGGATCAAGATTCAGTATTTACCATTCCGAATGGGACAAACATCCCAGCAGAAGCTTATTTAGTGATCGCTGAAGACATCACTTTCTTTCAAAACGTTTATGCTAGTATCCCTAGTCAGTTATTGGGGAGCAGCTTTCTCAACTTCAACAATCAGGGGGAAAGATTGCTACTCTATACCGATAGCCAATGCTTGATCGACATCGTTGAGTTTGATGACAAAACTCCTTGGCCTGAAGCCACACTCAGAGATCCCATTATCGCTTTGCTGGATCAGAGCTTAGACAATAATCAGGGGATCAATTGGCTAGCTACAGATTCAGATCTAGGTACGCCCGGCAGCGAAAACGTTTGGCTTTCCCAACCCGGTTTGGGTCAACAAGACCTACACCTTTGGTTAGTAGGTGATCTCAATCAAAGCGATAGCACTGCCCTAAGCCTATGGCCTGATCGATCTCCTCAAGCCAATGATGCGACCCAAAGCATTGCTGGTGATGAACCCTACTATATAGAAAATGTCCTCAATGGTCATGGAGCAGTGCGCTTTGATGGCACTCAAGACTGGCTCAAAGTCAATGGCATTTCAACTACTTTAAATGAACACGCAGCAATCTTCGCTGTATTTATCCCTCAACTTGATACTGATAACGGTTATTACTTATCAACCCATTTGGGAGGAGGGAATAGGGTCAAACTGGGCCATCGCACCAATGGGGAATTGATTTATGAAGATGATGATCCGAGTTTATCTACTGCCAACTATTTGGACCGTCCCACTATGGTATCCATCAATCTCTATCCTGAGAGCATTGCCAAATCATGGATCAATGGCAATAGTGCAGCCGACTGGACAAGGGCTCCCTCTGCAAACGCGGATCGTGCGTCTATTGGCCAAGAGTTTGATGGTAGTGGTTCCGACAATGAAACCTCAAACCACTGGAAAGGTGAGCTTGCTGAATTGATCGTATTCAAAGGTACGCTCAACTCAAACGCCCAATACGGAGTAGAAACCTACCTCAACATCAAATACGGTATCAATATCCCCGTAGAGCGCCATTTATTCTACGAGCACAGTGCCTACCCATACGGCATAGCAGGTATTGGCAAAGATATCATGCAAAGCCTCGATCAAAATAGTAGTCAGAGTGCAGATAGCAGTGTGCTGAGACTTAGTAATCCCAGCGATTTGCAACAAGGAGAGTTTTTGGTTTGGGGCCATGACAATGGTAGTACCCTAAAGGCTGATGCTAGTCAGAATGTACCAGTAGGCATCATCGAAAGGCTCAGTAGAATTTGGCGAGTACAGGAGACGGGAGAGCTAGGAGAAGTGAACCTACAATTTGATTTGAGTGACCAAGCTTGGGAAACTGTTGATCCAAGGGCTTGGGTTATCCTCACAGATACTGATGCAGACTTCTCTGATGCCAGTATCCACCCTTTGTCCGAGTCGATAGATCTCGTGGATGGACAATATTTCACCCTTGCCAAGCGCCAATATATTACGATTAGCGCCAAAATTATCCTTAGCGGCGCTTATGACAATAGCACTCAGTTGATGCGAGACGATCTGAGTAGCAACAATCTCATCCCTACGCTTGATCCCTACTTACAGACTTCTGCCTATCGCCCTAGCTTATTTAGCCCCAATACTGCAGATGCAATCGTGGATTGGGTATTGGTCAAGCTCCGAGATAAAAACGATCCCAGTCAAGTCCTCTATCAGGTTCCGATCTTACTACAGAGAGATGGCGATATAGTTGATCCTGAGAATAATCCCAATTTCTTGATATACCTATCGAATCAGAGTCCAATTGTGGCCTCCCAAGAATTTCACATCAGTATCCACCATCGCAATCATTTAGGCGTGATGAGCCCTACTGCTCTGGCGTTCGGCCAAGCCGAAACAAATATAGACTTCACTACGCAAGCGGGATATGGCCAAGATGCTCAAAAAATCGTTGCTCCCGCGACTTATGGATTATGGGCTGGGGATACCAATGGCGATGGGCAAATCATCTTTCAAGGGGCAAATAATGATTCTGGGAGGATATTTTTGGATGTGCTAAGCGCGACTAATAATAGCGCTTTTAACCGTAATTTCATTTTAGATGGTTATTACCAAAGCGACACGAATTTGGATGGACAAGTAATTTTCCAAGGTGGGGAATCGGATATTAGCCCACTTTTTATCAATGTATTGAGCTATCCTCTAAACATAAGCTTCAATAGAAACTATGTCATAACACAACAGATTCCCTGATTCGCGTATTATTATCAAGTTTTTTATTGGGTTTCGGACTCTTTTAGGAGCTTCACCTTCGGTGGAACGCTCAAACTCAGTTTCAAGGGCGCTTCCGATTGGTTTTACTTGCTTCAGCTAACACATACTCCTAAGATTCAATAGACTAGTAGCTGCTCGATAAATATTAATTCTCCAATCTTTCCGTCAGCATGATCATGTCTTTTGAGATCGAAAGCTTATTTTCGTCTATATGAAAGAAATTACATTCGTAGATCGTGCGAGTAATCAACTTATCAGCGAAAAGCCACCCGGAGAAGGCTTTCTCAAATTTCTCTATCATCATCCTTTTGGGCAACTCCCATTGGAGCTAGTGGCTAAGCGCAAATTCCTCTCCCAAATTTATGGACGGATGATGCATGCTCCTTCCTCACGCAAGCAAATCAAAAGCTTCATCGAAGATTATCAGATCGATATGGATGAAGCGATCAAGTCCGTAGACGAATTTGATTCTTTCAACGATTTTTTCATCCGAAAGCTAAAAGCTAGTGCTCGCCCGATTGGGGATGGACTCAGCTCACCCGCCGATGGCAAACTTATCGCCTTTGCGAATGTCAGTGATATCGGGCATTTCTTTGTGAAGGGCCAAAAATTTAATCTCGTAGATTTTTTGCAGGATAAAGCCCTAGCCGATAAGTTTCAAAATGCGGCGATGATGGTCGTTCGGCTTGCGCCCAATGATTACCACCGTTTTCATTTCCCCTACTCGGGGAACGCCTCCCCCCCTACTCAGATTTCGGGTTCATATTATTCGGTTTCACCCTATGCCTTGGCAAAAAACTTCACAAGGGTATTTTGTGAAAACAAACGTGAATACAGTCTTTTGTCCACCCCGGACAAAGGCGATATCATCGTCAGTCCAGTAGGCGCTACGATGGTAGGTAGTATCATCGAAACTTATCCTTTTGGCCAAAAAGTCAATAAAGGCAGCGAAATGGGCTATTTTGCATTTGGTGGTTCCAGTATATTGATGCTATTGGAAAAAGGCAAGTTTGAAATTGACGCTGACCTCCTCCAAAACACCAAAGACGGACGAGAAACCGCTGTCAAAATGGGCGAAAAGATAGGTATCTAAATGAAAAAGCATTGATAGGGATAAATCTTCACCTTCCTATCGCTGCTGCACTTGGACAGGCCAAACGTTCTGCGGAGCAGGCAAAACCCATAGATATTGGATATGTAAGAAGGGGGGGGGGCTACTAGTAGCTTTTATGCTTTGTCTTGGACACTGCCTGAAACCTTGGATAAATGCAGATTTTGATTATATGGAATGGCTGAGCGCGACTAATTATACCTTGGGAGAAGGGCATAAACAGGCCTGTTCTAATTTACTAGCATTCTCAACTTTCCAGAATCCAAGGATGATCTCTAATTAGAATTTAAGCTTTTATTGGGTTAGGGGCTCACCTTCGGTGGAACGCTCCTCTCCACACTCTCCTTTTTCATTTTCCAATTAGTTTAAATACCTCTCCCTCATTTGTCAGGAGGAGTAATGAAGTTGCTCCTTCTGTCTAAAAATATTGGTAATATTTCATTTTTTTTACAAATGAAAATTTATTATAAATAAACAATTCATCTGATCTCAAGCACGAAATTTGAGTACACTATTTGAGTGTTATTTCTCAAACGCCCATATCAGCTATATAGCAAACATATTCTCGGAATCAGTTAATAATCATCATCGTGCCTCAACCCATCCATATCATAAACGAAGAGGAAAGAATAGCAGATTTAATATCCTATTCGGTACTAGATACCTTGCCCGAAATTGATTATGATAATTTGACGGCCTTGGCATCTGAAATATGTAATACCCCAATATCCCTCATTTCTCTTGTCGACGTGGAAAGGCAGTGGTTCAAATCTCATCATGGGATCGATCTTGAAGAAACGCCAAGAGAAGTTAGTTTTTGCGCACACGCAATTTTAGAACCCAATAAAGTTTTCATAGTAGAAGATCTACGAGAAGACATTCGATTTACGAACAATCCATTTGTGGTGGGAGAGCCTAATGTGGTTTTTTATGCTGGCATACCACTAAATACAGAAGATGGTAATCCGCTAGGCACGCTTTGTGTTATTGATACAGAGCCCAAAACCTTATCAAAAAGCCAAATCAATGCCCTTTATATCCTCTCCAATCAAGTAGTCAATCTACTCAAGTTGAGAAAATCACAAATCAACTTAGAAAA
>JBGCFA010000443.1:0-21323 GCA_045106675.1 Bacteroidia bacterium | reverse complement strand
AATTGACTGAGCTTCATACTCTTCGGCTAATGCGGAGAAACAATAATTGATCGGATAAGGAATTTGTTCATCCTTTGGGATTGCTTCTAGGGTAAAATCTCCTTTTTCGATTCCAACATAAGAGTGGGGCGGGGCGATATATACATTATTAGGTTCTAATTTTAGCCCCGCGGAAATCTCGTGAATAGGTAAATTAGTATCTCGCGCTAAAATATCCTTCAGTTGGCTTTTATGATCTTTAGGCAGATGGGTAATAACGACAAAGGTAAACTTGTCACTAAACGGTAATTGTCGAAAAAAGAGTTCTAAAACCTCTAATCCTCCTGCAGAAGCCCCAATCCCAACAATGAAGTGATCAGATTTCAGATGAGTCTTAGGTGTGTGTATAGCTTTAATTTCCGTTCGAGACATGCTTTAGTAGGTATGCGCTGAAGAGTAGCATTGTTCATTATTCCACCTATAAAACAACATCATTTTTAAATAAAGAATTTGTTATTTTTCACAAAAAGTTTACATGTATTTCACGACAAGAAATACTTTAGCCATTGGTATTGTCTGACTCATTGAGTCCTTCTAACCACTCTACAGAATCCCTTAAGTCCGCTTTGAGCCTATCCATTGAATCAGAATCTGGCATTTCACTGAGGAAATCTTGTACTTTTTTCAACAAGCCAGCATTACGTGATATTTGTTGTTGCAAACGTAAAGAGGTACTGAGTAATCGGTCAGAGGAAGATTGTCTTGTCAGTAAATCAGGAGATTCGGGCATTATCCGCTTGAATAATTGGGGCAAGGCTTTTAGGTTATTTTTCAATACCAATCCTGCGCCCCCGTTTAGGACGGTTTCGGCGGCTAATTCTTCTCCTATCGCACCCGTAACAAAGATTAGGGGCACTGGATCCGGGTCCGCTTGGACGATAGCTAATGCTTCCAATCCACTGAAAGTAGGTAATCGATAGTCGGCAAATATGATATGTGGAGAAAATCCATTCAAGCCCTTCCGGAAGCTATATTCATTATCAGCCAAATAATATTCTGCCAGAATATTGGCTTTTCCCATCAAAATTTTTATTTGATGCACATCTTCTAATTCATCCTCTAAAATGAGAATTCTATACTTCGTCATGCTAACTTCTCCCATAATCATTGCTTAAAAAATTAGGATTGGAATTAAAATAATGTGATCTATTATTTCCCCTAAATATAAACAATTGCCGAAAATATATACTCGCCCGAACAGATTAGACCGAAGTAATTTTGTATATTCAATTTCATTAGAGATAACGTTCAACTAGGGATACAATACCCAAGGCTACATGAATATTTGAAAGGCCTCGTCTATGAAAGAACCACAGCAGGAAAGCACAAAAAAGCCCAATAGTGAGCAGCAATTACATATTGTTGGTATAGGAACTTCGGCAGGAGGCTTAGAAGCTCTCCAAGCTTTATTTGATTATTTACCTGCCCATAATAATTTGGCTTATGTAATGGTGCAGCATTTGTCCCCTGATTATAAAAGCTTGATGGTAGAATTGCTATCGAAGCATACTGAAATGCCTGTTTATCAGATTAAAAATGGTATGGAGGTACAAGGGGGATCAGTATATGTAATGCCGCCAAAGTTTAATCTAACGATCAAGAAAAAGACACTCTATTTGACGGGGAAAGATCCCTTACTCAACATCAATTTTCCGATCGATATATTTTTTCATGCGCTGGCGAAGGATCAACAAGAGCAAGCCATTGCAGTCATTCTTTCAGGTACGGGTACAGATGGAACGAGAGGCATCAAAACGATTAAGGAAAATGGCGGAATTATCATGGTCCAAGATCCTGGGACCGCCAAGTTTAATGGCATGCCTCTCAGTGCGATTTCGACGCAATTAGCGGATTACATTTTAGGTCCGGCTGATCTTGCGAGGAACCTTGTCAACTTGATCAATATTTCGCCTGAATCAGTAGTTGAGGAACCGACAGGAGATCGAGCGGACTCAAAAATCTTTGCGAACATACTGAAAGAAATCTTACGTCATACCGGGATTGACTTCAACCATTACAAGCGTAATACCCTATATCGTCGTCTCGAAAGACGCATGAAGCTGAACGGCATAACGACTATTTCGGCCTATTATCAATATATCATTACTAATTTGGAGGAACTACATTCACTCCAGAAAGACATATTGATTGGCGTTACTCAGTTTTTTAGAGATACCGAAGCGTTCCAAGTATTGGAGAAAAAAGTAATTCCAAACTTATTTCAAAATAAGAGAGATGATGAAGTAATCAGAGTTTGGACCCCCGGCTGTTCTTCTGGTGAAGAAGCATATTCTATCATGATGCTTTTTGAAGAATATAAAGCCCAACACAATCGTAAAAACCCGATCAAACTCTTTGCGACTGATATTGATTCTCAAGCCATTGAAGTAGCTAGTCTAGGTCGATATCCTGTCAATATCTCCATTGATGTCTCGAAGGAGCGAATCAATAAGTTTTTTACCCAGAAAGATCGTTTTTATGGTGTGATCCAAGATTTGAGAAATCAGATTGTATTTGCTCGCCATAATATATTTAGCGATCCCCCATTCAATCGAGTGGATATGATCGTTTGTCGAAATCTCCTGATCTACTTAGATACTAGTCTGCAAAAAAAGATTCAATCCATCTTTCAATTTGCTCTAAATAAGGATGGATATCTTTTTTTAGGCCCCAGTGAATCTATTGGTGATTCTAGTCCTCATCTTAAAACCATCAATAAACGTTGGAAAATATATCAGCTAAATACAGACATTAAGCTTTTCAATCCTGATATGCTCTACAACTCTGATCGAGTTTCAAAAAATGAAAGAGCTAGGGTAAGCTCATTAGGAGGATTGGGGGGGATCACAAAAGTAGTATCCCCCACAAAAATGATCGATCAGTTTAGAGATTTGATTGTCGATCGATTTAGCCCTATGGTACTCTTTGTCAATCAAAGCATGGAGGTCTTGTATATGTCGGGAGGAATCAACCGATTTGTCAGATTACCAGAAAAAAGATTGACCCTTAATGTGATCAAATTACTGCCCGAAAGCATTAGCCTCCCTCTCAATACGGCTATTCATAAAGTACTGAAAGAAAAAAAACCTGTTCGCTATGAGGAAATTAGCTTTCAGTTTGACGATGAAGTAAGAACGGCCAATATTCAAGTCGAATTACTCCCCATCCGAATGTTCGAAGATAATCTTATGATGGTTAGCCTCGAACTATCAGAGATTCTAGAGCCAATAGAGGCAGAAGTATTGACGGTAAGTAAAAATGTCAGTGGTGAACGTAACGGCATTTTGGAGCAACAATTAAAAGATACGCGGGAAACGCTTTCAGCCACCATTGAAGAACTAGAAACTTCTAATGAAGAATTGCAGGCTTCAAATGAGGAGTTGATGGCCGCTAATGAAGAATTGCAGAGTACGAATGAGGAGCTACAATCGGTCAATGAGGAGTTACATACCGTAAACTCTGAATTGCAAGTCAAGATAGCTGATCTCACAGAGTTGACCGATGATATGGACAATCTTCTCTTCTCCATTGAGATTGGTACGATTTTCCTTGATCAGGAACTACGGATTCGCAAATTCACGCCTTCCGTTAGAGAGCAGTTTGAGTTGATGGATCAAGATATAGGACGTCCGATTCATCATTTCAACTCCTACTTAGGGGTAGACAATATTGTGGACAAAGCGACGAAGGTATTACAAGAGCGTAACCCGCTAGAAGAGCGGATTTCCAAAAAAACACCCCAAGGGATCAGACAGTTCTTAATGCGTATTCTCCCTTATCGCTCAGATGATGGATTTGTGAGAGGGGTAGTAATCACTTTTGTGGACTTAACTAATATGACTAAATGATTTGTTTTTTATGAGTGAAGTAAAACCTAGTTCACCTATTCAACCGTTCATTATCAGCATTGGTACGTCTGCTGGTGGACTAGAGACTTTGCGTAATTTATTTAGGGGTATTCCGGCAAATCTGAATTTTGCATACGTCGTAGTACAGCATTTGTCTCCAGATCATAAAAGCCTGATGGCCGAGCTATTAGCACCCCATGCTAATATGCCAGTTATTCCGATCACAGATCAATTAGCCGCTACTGGAGGCAATATCTACCTGATGCCACCCAAACATTTGCTGGGTATTAGTGAAGGTGTTTTCAAATTGACTTGGCGAGAAAAATCACCCAATCTCAATTTCCCGATTGATCTTTTTTTCAAAGAATTAGCCAATGACCAGCCAGAAAAAGCAGTGGCCGTCATATTGTCAGGAACAGGTTCTGATGGTACTCGCGGTATCAAAGCGATCAAAGAGGCAGGAGGAGTAGTCATCGTTCAAGATCCGGCTGAAGCCAAATTCAATGGCATGCCACTTAATGCCATTGCTACCCATCTGGCGGATATGATCTTGGATATCCCTCATATGCAAACGGTATTGACGAACCTTGAAGACATCTCATTGCCAGAGGCAAATAGTAAAATAGCCTTATCTCAATACCACAAAGTATTAGCCACTATTTTCCGCAAGACAGGCATTGATTTTTCCCATTATAAACCCAATACGATACAAAGACGAATCGTAAAACGGATGCAACTCAAAAGGCTGACCAATCTAGAAGGCTACTATCAATTATTGCTGAAGGATGATCAAGAAGTCAAAGCACTACAACAAGATTTGCTAATTGGTGTTACTCAGTTCATTCGGGACCCAGATGCTTTTGAGCAGATAGAGAAGAAAGTGATTCCTGAATTATTTAAACAAAAAGAAAACGGAGAGCCCCTTCGATTATGGGTTGCGGGTTGCTCAACCGGAGAGGAGGCCTACTCAATGGCCATCTTATTAGAAGAATATAAAGAGGCAAATAATCTCCACAACAACTATACGATTTTTGCGACTGATATTGATCATAGAGCAATCAAGACCGCAAGTCAGGGTGCCTATTCTACGGCATTGCTCGTTGATATGAAGGTCGACTTAGTCCGGAAATATTTTATACAACGAGAAGGGCAATACGTCATCAAAAAGGAAATCCGAAATCAGATTGTATTTGCCCAACACAATCTTGTCATTGATCCTCCATTTAATAGATTGGACTTTATCAGTTGTCGAAATCTCTTGATTTACTTCAACCAAACTTTGCAGGATAAAGTATTCTCTTTATTCCAATTTTCACTATTAAAGGGTGGATATCTTTTCTTAGGTCCGAGTGAATCCTTGCCCAAAGATATTGGAACATTCCTCCCCATAAATAAAAGGTGGCGTATTTTCCAATCCGATGCCAATAGTCCTGTTTATACTCCTGGCATGTTTACGGATTTTAGTAACAAGCCAGTTGTTAAGAATCCCGAAGTAACAGTAGCAGCAGCTCCCGAAAAAAAATATATCAGGGCTCAATCTTTTGTAGAAAATCAATATCGAGATTTCCTACAGGAACATGGCCCTATGGTGATTTTCACCAATCAATATTTCGAAGTCTTATATCTTTCCGGCGGCATTAATAAAATTTTACGCCTACCAGAAAACAAGCTTTCCTTTAGTCTCCTCAAAATCTTACCAGAACCCTTACGCGCCCCCATTAATACCGCAGTCCAAAAAGCCTTAAGAACTAAGCTCTCCGTACGTTATCAAAGTGTGCCCATAGAATTAGATGGCACCCCTCGTATCGCTCATATCAAAGCGGATCCTATCACCCAAGAAGATGCGGGTTATAAGCTGATACTGCTCACCCTCGACCTTAGAGATGATATCCCTGAAGCCTCGACTTTAGAGGAGATTAAGCACTCTAATTTACAGCAAGATCCTTTGCTGCAAATCCAAATGCTCAAATCAAGCCTCAAGGACACTCGGGATACCCTAATGACCACCATTGAAGAATTGGAAACCTCAAATGAAGAGTTGCAGGCCTCCAATGAAGAAATGATGACCACCAATGAGGAAATGCAAAGCGCAAATGAAGAATTGCAATCTGTCAATGAGGAGCTCCAATCTGTCAATGAGGAATTACATACTTCAAATAGTGAATTACAGGTCAAAATCATGCAGCTCACGGAGATGACTGATGATATGGACAACCTGTTTAACTCCACTGAAATATGTGCCCTCTTTTTAGATGTTAATTTGAACATCCGAAAATTCACGCCGGCCGTCACCAATTTTATCGGTATCCTCCACCAAGATATAGGAAGACCACTCTCTATCTTTTATTCAGAAATTGGCACAAAAGATTTGATCCAAAAATCAAAACTAGTTCTTGAAAGTCAAAAGGAAGAAAAGATGGTGAAGGAACTGAAAAATAATAACAAAGTATTTATCCGCATTTTACCCTATCGAACCGAAAGCGATCCGGTACAGGGAGTAGTAATTACCCTTGCCAATCTGAATGATTTAAGTGTATAGTTTCACACTTCAGAGACTTTTTGTCTGAAAACCCAATTTTATCTTTATGTGGATTTTCAGCTTACGGTTGACAATAAAACCTCTAAAAGAAGAATCGCGAACAAACATGCTTACGCAAAATTTTCTAGACCCATTTGAGCTGAACAAGTATGCACCCTAGTACGCCACCATATCTTAGCAAGCTGCGGCCAGAAACGGAACTCTTTCATCTATCCTTAGGAGCGTTGACGGAAGGGTATAGATCTCTACCAAACGACTTTGATCAGAGGTGCCAACAACGTCTTCCATCATATCAGATATATATGGCATAGTCTATCTTAGACTCTGCTTACGTAATTTTTCAACCATATTAATCCATACCCTAAATGGATTTTATTAGTAAGATTTTTTCGAGAGAGGGCTTTGTGTCTCAGGGCCAATCTTATCTTTGGTCTCCAGAAGTATTTTGGCCACAACTTATTGGTGATCTGCTTACCGCCATTGCCTATTTTATTATCCCTATAGGTATTTACTTCTTTCTACAAAGAAGACCAAATATCAAAGAGCGTCGCTTATTTCTACTATTTGGCGCCTTTATTCTGGCCTGCGGTATCACCCATTTGATAGATATTATCACGATTTGGGTACCGATTTATCATCTCTCTGCAATTATAAAATTGATCACCGGTATTATTTCCATGATCACCGCTATCACTTTAATCAGGATTCTGCCCCAACTTATAAAACTGCCTACTACAGAAGACCTCCGTTCAACTCAAGCAGCATTAGGCCAAAGTCAACAAACAGCCAATGCCTTAGCTTATCAACTAGAAACCATTACCTCTCTCTCTCCTGCCATCATCTATCTTTATGATCTGGAAAAGCGGGAAAACATTTATACCAATCAATCTATCACCACTTTATTGGGATACGCTGAAACCGAAGTATCAAAGCCCCAAGCAGTTTTGACAGAGGCCATCTTCCCAGAAGATCTACCCATTCTCAAAAACCATCATGACAATATCTTACCAGCACTCCAGCAAGATGAAATAGTAAGTCTCGAATATAGGATTAGAGAAAATGATACCGCTCAATACCGCTGGTTTCGTTCACAAGAAAAAGTGTTTGAGCGTTCCGCCGAAGGCGAAGTAAAAGTCATTGTTGGTATCGCCTCCGATATTACCCAAGAAAAAGCCTCTGGCATAGCTAGCCTTAGAAAAGTTAACACCGCTCTACAGCAAACTCAAATAGAACTAGAACGCTTTGTTTACGCAGTTTCTCACGATTTACGCGCCCCTATACGCCATATACGCGGATACATAGAGATGATGCAAGAAGGAGCAAACGCTAAGAATACTGAAGCGAAGGGATTATATATCAACAAAATCCTTAAAGCGGCCACGCGCCTAGAAAATATGGTCGAAGGTTTGCTCCAGTACTCTAGAAACCAAAATAATCCATTACATAAAAAGCCAATCTCCCTGCAAGAACTGACTAAGGAAGTCCGGGAGGACTTTACGACTCAAATTGCTTCCGCAAACAGAAAGGTCGAATGGGAGATTAACAACTTACCGACGGTCTTTGCTGACAAAGATCAAATCAGACAAGTCCTTGAAAATCTCATTGGCAATGCGCTCAAGTATTCGGCTAATCAAGAGGTGTCACAAATCAAAATTTGGTCAGACGAAATCGACGACCTAAAGTGGATACACGTTTCTGACAATGGCGTTGGGTTCAACATGAAATATGCCGATAAACTCTTCAAACTATTTCAGCGTTTACATACCCAACAAGAATTCCCGGGTACGGGCTTAGGCCTTGCCAATGCGCAGAAAATCATGGCCTTACATGAAGGGCAAATCAAAGCACATGCTGTCGAAGGGGAAGGTTCCGTCTTTTCATTTTGCGTACCAAGGCAAGCTGAGTTAATAGATACTCCATAAAACACGTTTATGGCTCAAGTTACAAAAGACACCTTATTACAAATGCTGGATCAGCTTTCTTTGGGAGTAACTCTCCTTGAGCTAGTCGATGCTGAAAGTCTCCAGTTTCGTTTTTGTTATGCAAATTCGGTGATTGAAAAGCTCCTACAATTTCCATTGGGGAGCGTGGTAGGCCACACCCTTTTAGAGGCATTTCCTCAGACTTATATTGGGCCGAAAAATCTTCCAAAAGCCCTTCTAGCAGCTCTCGACCAACAAAAAAGAGTTGATCTTCATCATGAAGCTTATCAAGATGATAAGCTTGGCGCCATCATGTATGACGCCTATTGTCAAGCCTTATCGGACAAATTTGTCATGATTGGATTGGAGCGGGTTGCTGATTTTGATGCAATCCTCAATGCGGATCTAGAATTACCCAAAATATTACTCGCGCAAGGCGAAAAAGTAGCAAAGCTGAGTAGCTGGATCGTAGATCCAATCAGTGGGCATACAGTATACTCCCAATCCTATTTAGCGGTTCACCATTTCGAAGCTGGCGCAATTTCCACTTCCAATGCTACCGAGTTTAGTATCGCTCGTATTCATCCTGAAGACGCAAAAAAGATGCAAGCGTTCCGCGAACGCGAAAACAGGAGCTACCCTGACTCAATATCTTACCGCTTTCTCATCCCTGACGGCTCTTATATCTGGTTAGAAGATACGATCTCTAATATGCTAGATGATGGCAGATTGATCGGCACGACTCAAGATGTAACCATACAACAAGAGCAGAGAATAGCGCTTGAAGGGAGTAATAAACGGCTCAATAAAATCCTAGAGACTTCGCCCGAAATCATCTATATCTATAATCTGCTCGAAAGAAGAAATACCTTTTCCAATAAATCCATATTTGAGGAACTAGGCTTCAGCAGCCAAGAAATACTTGACTTAGGCACAGACTTATTTGTCAAAACCATCCACCCACTTGACTTAGCCAAAGTTTTTGCACACCACGGCGAAACATTACCACATCTAGCGGATAAAGAAGTGGTCAAGCTAGTCTATCGTATTTTTAGTAAACATACTAATCGATATGCGTGGATGGAATCTACCGAAAGTGTTTTTGAGCGTACTGAAGATGGTACAGTGCGTTCTATCATTGGAATTGCAGGTAATATCTCTACCGTAAGGGAGGCCCAACTAGCAGAGAAAGAATCAAATGAAGAGCTAGAGAGCTTTATCTATTCTATGTCGCACGATTTGAGAGCGCCGATAAGGCATGTGGAATCTTATAGCGAAAGACTACTGGAAACAGAAAGTGCTACCATTTCAGTAGAACGATTAGAATTAATAGAAAGGATCATCCTGTCCGCCAAACGTCTGGGAGGAATGGTGGATGGCTTATTGGCCTATTCGAGGACGAGAAATGCATCGCCCAAATATATTGAGATCAACACCTTGCAGTTGATCGAAGCAGTGAGAGAAGAATTGAGTGTAAGCTATGACAGCAAATCCGTCGATTGGCAGTTGGGCCAGCTACCTAATATCTATGCTGATAAAAAGATGATGCGCCAAGTCTGGACCAACCTCATTGCCAACGCCTTGAAATACTCAAGTACCAAGCCCCGTCCGTGTATCTCCATCGAAGGCAAAGAGGAAGACGACAAAATAATCTTCAGTATCAAAGACAATGGAGTGGGATTTGATCCCAGCTATATCAACAAATTATTTATTATATTTCAGCGTCTGCATACCCGTAGCGAGTTTCCCGGCCATGGTATTGGGCTCGCAAACGTAAAAAGGGCTATTGAAATTCATGATGGCGAAATTTGGGCCGAAAGTGTCCTCAATGAAGGAGCGAGTTTTTATTTTTCATTACCAACAAGATGAGCACACTAAAAAAAATACTCTTAGTAGAAGATGATGAGTTTGAT
The DNA here is from genome assembly GCA_045106675.1 of Bacteroidia bacterium. Classification (GTDB taxonomy): domain Bacteria; phylum Bacteroidota; class Bacteroidia; order J057; family J057; genus JBCAWW01. Next base: position 11,062 of record JBGCFA010000443.1, on the reverse strand, counting down.
GCGGAGATGACCCAACGTGAGTTGCGAAGTATTCCTTTAGCAAACGAAATTATTTGGCTCAATACTGGAGAAGCGCTCCTTAATTACCTCGCAGAATTTGGCGTAAGCAACATAGCCCTTACCATTCTAGATATACATATGCCCAGAGTAAATGGTATTGAGGCACTAGAAAAAATCAGGGAACTTAAATATGATTATTTTCCTATTGTCGTTTTATCATCCTCTCAAGAGGACCCAGATATCAAACGATGTTATGAGCTCAATGTCAATTCATTTGTAACTAAGCCCGTAAAAACCGAAGAATTTAGAAAGGCAGTGCGGACTTTAGGACTCTATTGGGGCATACTCAATATTCCCCCTTTGCATGACTAAATTAGCGCATCGCTTGCGGCTTGCGCCTTCTTAAGATCAGACTATCAGCAGGATATTTAGCCTTAAGCATCTCCATCTGTCCCTTAGCCCAATCTATCAAGACTTGGCGTTGAGCGTCGCTCAAATCTGCTTCTGGATGCAACCCTAGATAGGTGTAGTCCTCCAAAGGCATTTTGTGCTCTTTGACCTCTTCGATGATTTCTTCTAGCTTATGGTTTTGAATGGCTATTTTACGCTTGGTGAATTCCGAAAAGTTTAAATGCCCTTTACCTTCTTCGAGATGATGATCGAGCCACCATCCTACGGGTTGGATATTGGAGTACCAGGGATAAGTGGTCTGGTTGCTATGACAGTCATTACAAGCAACCGTAAGCAGCTCCGCGACTTCTGCAGGTACTTCGTAAGCAGTATTGATATGATAGGTATTATCGTTGGAGATATTTTTTTCGGGACGAATAAACTGCATGATGACCAATACAGCTAATAGGCCTAGTAATATTTTTTTCCACATAACATTTAAGATTTCTTGAGGTGAGCAAATTTAGGAGTTTCTGCGCATTATCAAACACCTTCTTTAGACTCGTTCAAAACAGCATATATTCCCGGCTAACAAAAAAAAGCGACCCTAAAGGATCGCTTTTTTATCATTTAGTGGTTTGCGACTTAAAAATCGGCAAACATCACGTAGATTCTATTTTCCTGCATGGCAGGTATCCAAAGTTCATTGCGACCTTCGTCAAAGTAAAAGTCAGCTGGACCACGCATTGCTGCCTGCATCGGTACATAACCACCTTTTTCGGCAAAAGGATTCCAGATACGAAGCGCACCTGTAGTCCAATCCGAATAAACCGCTTTGCCACGGATCAAGGCCATGCCATCAAGCTGTCCTTTGAATCCAGTATCAGCACCAGCTGCATAGGTAGCAGTGCCATCTTCGCCCCAAGTGATCATACCCATAAAGCCACCGTATTGGTCGTAAGAGTTGGTGTAGAGCGTATTTGATCCCGCATCATAAGCCAACCCATTAGGAGAAGGCACGCGAGGAGCAAGCTCCTTATAAGTCATTTTCTCCCCTAGCGTGATTGAGATCACCTTGCTGATATTGGTCAGAGAAGCATAAAGCTCAGTATTATTTTTAACCACGATATCGTTGAGAAACGGATCTTCGTAGTCTTTGCTGATGTCCAAAGTACCGATACGCTTGCCTTTGTCAAGGTCATAAGCTTTCACTTTATCGATATCGGTTACATAGAGAGTCGTACCAACGATCACCATCCCTTTAGGGGCATCGAGGCCGCTGATAAATTTCTTCTTGACCACCTTGCCATCACTATCTAGTTTCATGATGAAACCATTTTGGTCTTTACGAAATGGCTTCAACTCTGGCCCTAGATTAGACACATAGTAAAACTGGCCATCACTCGTAACAGATTCAGGATTTTGGAGACCGATCTCTTCCAGTTTAAGACTGCGCTTAGGCAAGTCTGGAATAGCGGGTTCTTGCGGTTTGGCTGCTTCAGCAGCTTCAGCAGCAGCTTTTTTATCAGCCTCTCCACCACAGCTCCATAGGAGAACGCTCAGTAGTAAAAGGGCGATAGTAGTGTATTGCTTCATCTTTTTGGTAATTTCTAATGTTAGTAATGATCGGCAAAACTAACTTAATCTAAGCAAAAAGCCCAAAACATCATTTCATTTATAGGTTAAGCGCATCAAAATACAGCGCTTTCGTTTTGCCCGCCTCAATCTCCGCCCCTTTAAAGGCTCTCCGGGCATGATCGAGAAATTAGGCGGTGAGAAAACCCATTTGAAGGGGTTGCGGCTTGTGTGAGCGGGGATGTTCCGGGAAAAAAGACTATAAAATGTCCCTAATCGTTTTGATGCATTTAACCTATTTCATTTAACACCAAAGTCAATAAAGCACACTTTCTCCTAGTCAGAAAAAAACTGAGTCGTTGCTTCCAGCCTAAGCACTTCGACTTCAGGGTGCTCACGGATTTCGGGGGGCAATAAACTGCGTTCCACTACATATAGTTTATACCCCAGATCACTGAGACGATTGATTAGATAAACATCAGGCACCATCGGATAAGCAATACAATCCAAGTAAAACATCATTTCAATCGGGCAGGGACTATTCAACACTACTGCTTTGGGAGAGAGGTTCAGATTCTCTAGCTCAGACTTTGCTTCATAGGCGGCCTGACGCACCTCTGGCTCAAATGCTTTGACACGCTCCACTCCATATCGTAAAGCTAAAATCAAAGTGGCCGCTTGTAGGAGACCAAACAATATCTTCTGCCATTGTAGGCTCACTGTTTTTGTTTTCTCTGCCAGCATCAGCCAAAAATTGGCTATCACTAACATATAAGCGGGAAAACTGATGAGCATATATCCCCTCATCTTTGTGGCCGCGAATGAAAAGACGATCAAGGGGATTATGATCCATAGTAGTAAACCGATATCCGCTTGTTTGCGGTGGCGAATCGTTTGAACACCAAACCAAATCAGGGCGAGATAAATCAATTCGTTGATATAAATTCTAATTCCATCTATGAAAAACCACCAAGCTTGCCCGTGATTTTCCAATCCCTCCGTAAAGTGTTTGAAATTATAAGTACTCTCCCAAGCATATTCGACAGGATATACCTGAGAGGCAAAAATCTGCCAAGGCAAAGCCACTAGTATCATGGTCCCAAACATGAGACTGAGGTTGATTATGATCGTTTTCAACGAACGCTTTTGCCAAACTAAAGCAAGGTAGATAGGAAATAAGATCAGTGCTGGGAGCCATTTGGTCAAGACCGCCAGACCACAAGCCAAGCCTCCCAATATTAATCCCCAACTATGTCTCCGATCTTGATATCTGACAAAAAAATATACTGCAAGTAAGACCCAAAACATAAAGAGGCTATCAACATGATCAGTCGTACTTCTGCCTGATCCGATATCCAGTACTAGACCATTGATCGACAATAAAAAAGCCGCCAATAAGCCAGTTTTCTCATTATATAAACGCTTACCGATTCCAAAAATCAAAAATATCCCCAAGATCCCCGCCAGTATTGATGGGAGTCTAACCGCAATTTCATCATATCCCAAAACGGCAACACTACTCGAAATCAACCAAAGACTTAGTGGCTGTTTATGCAACCATACCGAATTACCCACCCAACTTTTGTAGTCATACTCTACTAGGGGCTCTTTGTAGAGCATCGGTTTGAGCGGATTTTCCATCAAGTTTTTAGCGACCAACGCATGATAGCGCTCATCCCATTTGTGTAGCATCGGGTCCGAAGCAGTATAAAATCGTAAAATACCACCAGCGACAAGTATCAGTAGCAGAGCATACTTGATCTGCTCTCTACGAAAAAAAACGAAAGCAGCAAGATAGAGCAGTAGCACACTGACAATCATAAGGATACCCAAAGTCAAGCTATGCAGCCACATATTACGCTATTACCAATTAATCGAGAACGCAAAACGAACTCCTTCATTAAGCGTTCACCGAAGGTATAAAAAATAAAAACTAGTAGATCGATCGGCGTTTGCATCAACCCGGCCTTGCCGAACGCTTAGGTCAAAAAAAATCAGCTTCACATCACAATGTAAAGCTGATTTTTTATGCTAATCGAGGATCATTCTACATCAATCTTCGAATAATGTCGTCGGCTGTGATGCCTTCAGCTTCAGCAGTAAAGCTCGGCACGATACGGTGACGCAATACGGGGATCGCTACTTCATTGATTTCTTCTATGTCAGGGCTATACTTGCCTTTGAGCAAAGCTTTGGCCTTAGCGGCTAGAATCAAATACTGAGAGGCACGAGGTCCAGCCCCCCAACTGATGAGTTCTTTGATCTCTTCAGGTACATGGGGAGTGGTGATACGCGTACGATTGACCAACTGTACGGCATATTCGATCACATTGTCAGGAACTGGCACAGTACGTACAAGATTCTGAAAGTAGATAATGTCTTCTTCGGTCAGGATGGTTTTGAGTTCGACCTTCTTGTTTGAGGTAGTCGCTTTGACAATTTCGATCTCCTCAGCGATACTCGGATAGTCCACCTTGATGTTGAACATAAAGCGGTCCAACTGGGCTTCTGGCAATGGGTAAGTACCTTCCTGCTCTATCGGGTTTTGGGTAGCCAGTACAAAAAATGGAGGACTCAAGACATGAGTCTCACCAGCAATGGTAACGCGTTTTTCCTGCATAGCCTCAAGCAAAGCAGCTTGAGTCTTTGGAGGAGTACGGTTGATCTCATCAGCCAAGAGCATATTGGCAAAGATCGGCCCTTTGATAAATTTGAAGTATTTCTTACCTGTCTCTTCATCTACCTCTAAGATTTCCGTACCGACAATATCACTCGGCATGAGGTCTGGGGTAAACTGAATCCGGCTAAACTCGAGGTGGAGTACTTCGGCGATGGTACTAATCAAGAGAGTCTTGGCTAGTCCTGGCACTCCGACAAGTAAGGTATGACCTTTACAAAAAAGCGCGATCAGGAGGTTGTCAACGACTTCCTCCTGACCGACTATAACTTTTGCAATTTCTTCTTTAAGTTCTTTGTATTTAGCGGCCATCGCATCTGCGGCCTCTACTTCAGTCTTGTATTTCTGCATTATTGGACCCAGGTTTTAAGGGCATTGTAGCACTCGGTAGGTTTGATATCAATATAGATATTTTTCTTAGCGGATTCTAGCCACTTTTCGAAATCTTCATACTGCTTATTGCGGAGGGCCGAGTCCCTGATTTTTTGGTAGTCATCCTTCAAATTGGGCTTATGAGGCGGGATTTTATTTTTGAGATACATGATGTGAAAGGCACTGGAATTATCTCCCATCGTGAGTTCCATCGGCTCTGAAATCTCCCCGGCTTCCATTTCATCTACCTTAAAAAACATATCCGCATCCAACATATCCATTGAGATTCTCAATTCTTGGGTTTGTGGATTGGTGATACACCCTCCACAGTGTTTTGTCTGACGGTCTGAAGAAAAGCGAATCGCTGCCTGTTCGAAGGAAAACGAATCCGTTTCAATCAATGTGACAATCTTACGGAGTGAGTCAATCGCGATAGAATCCCCGTTTGAACTAGGACGCAGACGCTTCAATATATGACTAGCTCGTAGGATTTGACCTCGGCGTTCGTGCAATAGGACCACATGATAACCAAATTCTGTGCGGAAAGGCTGCGAAATTTCACCTTCGCGCATTGCGTAAACCACTTCTTCAAACTCTGGAACCATCAAACCACGGCTAAACTCACCTAAGTATCCGCGACTACGATTCGCACCAGGCTCATCTGAGTGTTTGGCGGCTAATTCACTAAAGTCAGTTCCGTTGGTTGCTTGATCGCGATAGCTGATCAAGTCGGCTATTGCTTTATCAATACTCTCTTGTGAAGGTGGTGGTACGATCACGATATGATTTACCTCAACTTCTGCCGGCAATAAGCCCACACTATCAATGTCTAGCGACTGATAAAAAGCTTGCACTTCGCTAGGAGTGATTTCAGCCTCTTGCAACAAAGTATTACGTTGACGATTGATCAATACTTCATCTCTAATCTCGGCAAATATATCTTCTCTAAATTCAGCGACAGATTTGCCATAGATACGCTCAAATTCACGAACATTGCCGCCCATCTGAGCTAATAGATATTCAACCCTGCGGTCGATCTCAGCAGTAACTTCTGTTGCAGATACTTCGATACTGTCTTGCTGCGCTTTGTTGAGAAGAAGTTTATTGACTACGAGATTCTCCATCACCTGACAACGCAAAGTACCGTCATCTTTCTGGCCATTGAGAATCATATACTGATACTGGTTTTCGACATCAGATTGGAGGATCACCTCTTCACCGATGATCGCGACAATCCGGTCAAGGGTTTGGGCCCCGGCCAAATTTGCCAAAAGGACGAAAACAAAGAGAAATGTTAATCTTTTCATAATGATTGTCTTTAAAGCGATCGAAGTCATGCAAATAGCACCTAAAAGGCTCAAATAAGGGGTGCATTTGTGCTTTCTCCCCCCTTAAGTGGATTTTAGACTAGTAAAGGTTGCATGCCGACTTACTCATCGTATCGCTTTATCTTTTTAGCAGACCTAGCTTGCTGTACGAGTGCCGCCTCTTCACGTTCGATCAAAAGATTTTTTTTCTGATTGTAGAGGATATTCCGGATCATCGGGGCACAAACTCGCAATGGCAAACGATCTCCCGACTTGATCGTGTTGAGTAGTCGGAAATAATTATAATACGTTTCTTCCCCGATTTTGACGGAGTAGGGATAAACTGTTGGACTATAGGAACGTTTGATGTTTCCATAATAGTAACCATCACCAACCCTATTTAGTTCAGTTTCGGTAACGTATGAACTATCAAGACGATATTCGACAGCGTTTTGTCGAACCCATTCGCGCAATTCTCCTAATTTGTCTTCATCATTGCGACGCATGAGCGGCACAACTTCTTGATTTGAGTACTCTTTGGTTCGGACAAAAAAGAATTGAAAGTACTCCGTATCACTAATGAATTTATCAGGATTCTCAGCGTAGTAGGAATTGATTTCGGCTTCGCTAACGCGTAAGTCATTCGCGTTTTCCTCAGTTACATATTGAGAATAAGCGTGCCGGATGAGATCTCTTTCAAACTCACGCATCTGGGCAGCAATTTGATCATTGAGTCCATCAATACGTGATTTGGCATGCTCAGATACAGCTTGCCCTCTCAACCACTCTTCAATAAAGCGTTGCGCGTAGCGAATACTATCTGGACCGGTACTTGCTGCAGGCACAAATTGATCTATCTCAGCACGAGATAAGTTGTGCTGACGATAGCGGACGATGATATCAGACTTTGCATTATTACCATCACTAGCACAACCTACACAAAGTAGGCCCACTGTCCAGTAAATAATCTGACGGATTAAGCGAGGTCTATTTGAAAAGATTTGTAAAGACATTTTCCTGAATTTCGACCGGATATTTTTGTGCTAGCTCAGCTAACCATTCTTTTTCGAGGTAGTCTTGATAGCGAGTGATAGCTTCAGACTTGACCTTGTCGAACGCTTGGATTCCGGCTGGACGCTTGGCCTCAACCTCTAGAATACGGAAGGTTTCGCCTTCATTAAAGATAGCGCTACGTTCGCCTTCGGCGAGATTAAACCAAGCTGCTTGCGTGCCTTCTCCCTCTTTTTCAAAAGTCTGACGGATGATCCGAAGTTTTAAAGCAGAACCCTCACGCATTGCAGAATCTATTTGGGCATCAGCCCAGCCTGCCGCTAACCATTCTTGTACTTGCTCAAGCACAGCTTTCTCGGTCGCGATATATTCTTTAGCTTCTATGATATCGTTTTTGTAAAACGAATCTTGATGAGCTTCATAATAGTTTTTCAGCCCAGTAGTATCTTCTACCGCACGCTTCCAGACTTTTTGCTCCATCAAGGTAAAGAGTAGGATACCATCGCGATATTCCTGCAAAAGGTGGCGAAAAGCCGGATTTTTCAACGGTAGTTGCTCCTCTTCGTATGCCAACAATTGTTGCTCCGAGTATATCTTAAGGATATCATCAGCGGCCTGTTGAGGCGTCATTCGTGGACGTCTGGCTCTGGTCTTTTTATAGAAATCGATAAAGTCTTGGATGCTGCGACTCTGCGTTCCACCGAAGGTGATCAAAGGAAGAGCATACAAAGGCTGTTGGGCCGTATCAACTTGCCAAAGCCCTTTGGGGAAGTTATCGTTAAGCTGTGCTTTGAAAGCATCTAAGTTCGCTGTATTGATCGCATAATTGCTTTCGTCCTTGATACGTTCGATCAAAGCGGTGCGACTGACTTGAGCGCGACTATCACGCTGGATTTTTTGCTTGAGCCCAGCTTTAGCTTCATCAAATGCTGGACGGGTCTCTACTTCGGTTACTGCGAGGATATGCCAGCCAAATCGAGTCTGAAAAGGTTCAGAGAATTCGCCTTCCCCCATTTTGTTTTTGAGCTCTTCCATTACTGGAAGCAAACGCCCAGAACCGAGGTCTCCGCCATTATTAGCAGAGTTGGGATCGTCAGAGTATTGTTGCGCTAGGGTAGCAAAGGCTTCACCATTTTGCAGTTTTTGATAGATTTCTTTGACGATCTCAACCGCTTGATCTTCGGTCTTGGCAGAATAGCGATCCCCTACTCTCACGATGATGTGGGCTACCGTTTTGGTGCCTTCACGTGTGATCTTGTCATTGACTTTGAGAATATGATAGCCAAATCGAGTACGGAGAGGCTCAGAAACTTCCCCTACGGTAGTATTGAAAGCAGCGTTCTCGAAGGGATAAACCATATCGAAAGCCGAGAAGTAACCTAACGCACCACTGTTTTCCTTAGCAGAAGGATCTTGAGAGTATAGTGCGGCCAAATCGGCGAAGTCTTTGCCATGAACCACGACTGAATCGCGCAGGTCTTTGACCTTATTATAAGCGGCCAAAGTATCTTCTGGACCAGCATCCTCATTGACCATAATGAGAATATGACTAGCGCTAACTAGCATACCCGAACGATCATAGGCTTCCTTGACCAACTGATCTTCGACCTCTTTGGCAGATAGATAGGGTTGCACAAGTTGCTTGCGATAAGTTTCAAACTCTTGCTTGAAGGCCTCTGTGGTATCTAGTCCAACAGATTCGGCCTCAAAGACTTTGCGTTTGAAATTGACATATAGATCGAGGTATTCACGATACTCATCAGTAGCCTGAGCTGCAGCAGTCTCTTTGCCGCCATTATTTTTGGCGTAAACCCGCTCAAATTCAGCTTTTGTGACAGTTCCTTCTTTGAAACTGAGTAGGGCCGGACTACTATCTTCCGGAATAGTCGTAGTGGTAGTTGTGGTGGTTTTTGTGGTTTTACAGGCTCCAATAGCTAGTAGAAGCCCCAGACCCCACAAGACGGGAAGGATATTTTTGAACATAAAGTACCAAACTTATTAAAAAACAGAGGGGCAAATTTAGTAAACAACCGCCAATAAAGAAATGAATAACAAATAGATAGGGGGGAAAACCCGTATCGCCGGACCGGAAAACATATACAACCATTGTTCAAATATTTTCATGTCTTAACAATCGAATAGCCCTTGAAACGAATATATGAAAGGCAAGCCGGTAATTTTCCTCGCCTTTGCCAATGACCAGGACGCCCATCTGGATTTACTTAAGCAAGAAGCTCGCGGTATTTATCGTGCCCTACAAGACAGGCACGATGCCGGGCATTTAGAAATCTATCGGGAAGAAAGCGCTGACATAGACGACATATTCCACAATTTCAACCGTTTTCGAGATAGAGTCAACATATTCCATTATGGTGGCCATGCAAACGGTACTCAGTTACGATTAGAGGATCAGGACGCCAATGCTACGGGCCTAGCCCAACTATTGGGGAGCCAATCCCAATTGCAATTGGTGGTGCTCAATGGTTGCTCTACTCGCAAACAAGTAATACAGCTCCTAAAAGCAGGAGTCAAAGCGGTAATCGCGACTTCTGTACCCGTCCAAGATGCCATGGCCATGGATTTTGGTATTCAGTTTTACCAAACCTTAGTTTCGGGAGCCAGTATCCAACAATCATTTACTCAAGCCAAAGCCCTCTTAGAAACCAAGTATGGAGATGACAAAGGGATCGCCATCTTTCGCAGCTTAATCTGGGAAGAAGAAAGTAATCCTGATGCAGTTATGCCTTGGGGACTCTATGTAGATGAAAAAGAAGAATCACCAGCTGTCCTCAACTGGAAATTACCTGATTTTAAAAAGGTCTCTTTACCCGCTAGTTTTGGTGAATCCATTGGTCAAAACTATAAAGTCAATCAATATATAGTAGGAGTACTTGAAGCAATGGCTCAGTACAACAAAAAGCTATATGGAGAGATGGAGGATGAATTTGGCGACCCTAGAGACCCACGCGAATATCCAGAAGTAATCATCAAAAACTTTCCTTGGCCCATAGGCGCTCAATTGCGGATTTTGGTAGCAAATGCTGAAATGATGAATCGCCCAGGTATGCCTCGACTCAAGCAGTTGGTATATACCTATGTGGTGACTAGCCAATTCATGTGTTACATATTACTGGCTCAGCTTTGGGATGCCAAAATAGAAGGCAAACTAGATTTGGATGATGAGTTTATGAAGGCTTTCACTTTACTACCTGAGACTTCTAATGCTTTTGACTTCGTCAAACTGATTAACAAGATTCGTCAACTATTTCAAACCGCCAAGTTGACACCCTTTATAGATGAGTATTCGGTCCTATTTGAGAGTTTGGAGAAAAAAGATGAGACCTACGAAGCCTATCAGTTTTTGGAAAGTGTTCGAACACGCATCAATACTGAGGATGTCTCCAGCGAAGAGATGGAACAAATCTGTAATGAGACAGAGTTTTGTTTGACGGCTTTTCTCAAAGGGGTAGCCTTTATGGCTAAATATCGACTCGTTACGATCAAAGACATCAATATTTTCAAACCAAAGCATCGCGACGCACTGTTTCGCATGAATATTGGGGTGCTAAATGCTTTTGACAAAGAGTTTTTACGTTCCCGTGAAAAGGACCAAAACATCTACACCGATAGTCACAGTGTCTTGGTCGTCAAAAACCTAAAAGAGATGGATGATTTTCTCAATCTATCACCATTCATTATTGACAAAAACGCTTTTTCAGGTAAACCAATC
>JBGCFA010000442.1:0-19828 GCA_045106675.1 Bacteroidia bacterium | reverse complement strand
CTGGATCAAGCTGCGTCTCAGCTAATAGGCAACTCATCGCAATCACGGCATTGAGGGGAGTAAGGATTTCATGACTCATGGTAGCGAGGAAGCTTGCTTTAGCTTCGGAGGCTGATTCGGCATTATCACGTGCTTCGATGAGTGCAAGATTTTTATGTTCTATTTCTTCCTTTTGTTGAGTGATCTCAGCCGTTCTTTTGGTGACCAGAGATTCGAGTTGCTGATTGTGTGCTTCTAATTGCTTATTGAGAGCGATCACCTTAGCTGATTCTAATATTTTTTCATTCAATGCTTCTTCTCGCGCTTCTTTAAGCAAGTTGATTTTTTCGGTCATCCCCAAGGTAAGGATCGTCATAATAAACACTGACATGGCAGGCATCGCCAAAACAAAACCAGCTGGCATCTTGGCGATGCCAGTCAAGTCCAATGAATAAAAAACACACATTAAGAATAATGCCGCAAAATACCCTAGCAGAAATCGAGATTCCCGACGGCCTTCACGATAGCCAATAATCGCCCAGATCAAAGGTAAAGAATAGCCTAGGACAACCACCAAGGGCAACAGAGTATTCAGGATATTATCGGGTAGAATACTGAAAGTGAGTAATACGGAAGCAGAAAATACCAGATAAATGCGGCCAATGATGTGCATCCGAACCGCAAATTCTTTGAGCCCCATAAAGTAGCTCGTAAACAGATTGAAAGTCATCACCAATGTTATCGCTGAGACGACATCTCCTTGGCCATTGGCCCAGCCTACAATACTGGGGAAAAACTGCCCCATAGTCCCATCCATAAATAGATTGGCGACAAAGTCTATCAAAAGGAACAGTTGGTAGAATATGTAGTTTTTGTCCTTGGTAACTTGAAAGAAAAAGATATTCAAAATCAGAAATACCAGCAAGACGAGATACTCCCCTCCCCGTAAGAAGTTGAGATAGCTTTGGGTTGCGTAAAAATCCTCCTCACGGCTCACCGAAAGCGGAACACCAACTAAACTTAGCGTATGAACACGTAAGTAAGCAGTGTATTTCTCATGGGCATTAGCTTCAAAGGGAAAGGCCACCATATGGCCTTTAATCGCTCGCTCTACTTGAAGAACTCCTTCTCCATTGAGCCCATGATACACTAGCGTACCAGTACTATCCAAGATCCACAATTCAGCTTCGTAGATGTCAAAGTTTTCGAGCCAGAAGTTTATATCCTCTCTCCGATTGTTTGGGTTATGGAAGTCAAATTTCAGCCAATAGTTCCCCCTGCCAATTGGGAAATGCAGAGACTCCTCTGTTTGAACATCGAATTGAGTGAAGTTTCTTACATCGGACAAATCCATTTCCATCGTAGAATCATACATCGCTTCGATATATAGTCCTAGATATTCTCTGCTGCCATCTTCTTGCAGAGGGAAAGAGTCTGTTTTTGCTTGGGCTGTAAAACTAAGGAGCAATAAAAAGAATAAGCTTGATAAGCAGTACGGTAATCGTATCATCGTTCGCTATTGATTAGCATAAAATAGCGATGACTCTTTTGACTGCAAACCAAACAATCCAACATATCCAATAATCCTACTTTCTAGAATCTTCCTCTTTTCCATTCAAATCTAACACCAACAATTGTAAGGAGGCAGAATTTTTGAAATTGAGTTTTTCACTTTTGACACGAGCTTCAATATTTGGGATATAAGGTTTTAGCGCTTTGATCGCTTTCTTTTTTTGTTTGGGGATCCGAATCAATTCTCCTTCATGATATAGATAAAAGAGGTCTGTTCTTACTGCTGTTTGATTGGAGCTACCCGCATCTAGTGCCACTACATAATTAGGTTTTAAAACATCTATTTCAGACTTGAGCAAAAGCGTCCAAGGCCCTTCTTGTAGGACTTCAAAAAAACCATCAATAAAGCCTTTATAGTTAAAGTAATCGGATGGACTTATAAAGTGATGTAATCCTCCTTTTTCTCCTTCTAGATAAAACTCTTCGATCATACTGGCCGGCAATAACTTGGTCTCACTTCCCAAATTTATTTCTAATCCTTGTCCCATCAGATCGTAGCGCATAGGGAAAGCATCTACTTTACCTCCGTTTCTAAGTTTGACTGTGCCCTTGGCGAACGTTTCATTCCAGTATAGACTCCCCTCTACTGTTTGGGAGCGAAGATCATAGACATCAATGGACTCACCGCTATAGAGGTTTTGCATCCTTATCGTAAAGGGATCTGAGCGTTGGGCAAAGCCTTGAGAAAGAATAAGCAATAAGATGAAAGACAAAAAACAGGATTTCATAAGTGTTAGTATTATAGCTTGAAGAGGAGGAGAGGTTTCGGATCGTATTAAAAATCCGCAAAGGCCCAAGTATCAGCATCTAGTAGCGCTCCACCTTGACGCATACTAGCTTCTTTCCAATTGGTCAAATTAGTCGTTTGTTCACTCTCGGGGTATAAGAAACGGCGAGGGATAATACCCGAAGGATTATAGGAAGAATAGCTGCCGCTTTGAGCTTGTAAAGCGGGCAGGCCTGTCCGTCTAAAATTGGTCCAAACTTGTTGGAATGCCATGCCGTAGTATGCAAAATAGGCTTCATTTAAGATATAGGCTAGCTTTCCGTCTTCATCTAGTCCCATCGGGAATTGTCCCCATTGACCTAGATACATATCTATCTCCGTTCCGGGAACGCCTACATCCGTCATATTGGCGCGAATAGCGATCTGCATCGCTTGCTCGATTTCGACATCTGTTGCAGCAGTATAAAGCAATGCTTCAGCTTTGAGAAACATCAATTCAGCATAAGAAATCAGGGGAATTTCAGCATTAGGATCACTCCAGCGCAAAGGCTCATTTGCCATAAAATACATCCATTCATTTCCATCATATCTCATATAAAAGTCTATTCGAGGGTCATTACGGTTTTCCATTAGATCATGGAACGCTTCGTCAATTACCATCGTATAGGGGCGATCTATGGCATACTCTGCTAGTGGATTGGGAGCTCGTTGGCTTTGGTCCCACTGAAAATCAGCTTGTGTTTCGAGAGAACTAAAAGCACCATTTTCTAACCACTGCAATGCTTTAGTAGCAGCTTTAGGATCTCTCCGACTCAAATGCATCGCATAACGCACCTTTAAAGCGTAAGCCGTCGCAATCCAAGCACTCGCGTCTCCGCCAAAGATCAGGTCATCTTCGGCCGGTCCTCCTTCGCGTATACTTTGAGTAAGATCAGTAATGGCAAGATCGAGGAGTTTTTGTACCCCTTCATATACTTCTTTTTGAGTATCGTAGCGAGGATTTAACTGCTCGTTCCCTGCAAGGGCCTCAGAAAAAGGTACTTCTCCAAACATAGAGGCTAACATACCATAGTTTTCAGCCAAGAGAATACGAGCGATACCACGATAATGTGGTTGGTCTTCAAGTTCAGCTTGGGCGACGATATTTTGCGCGTCTTTGAGAGCGCCGGCGTACATTCCTTCGGCCCAATAGAGATCCAAGGTAGCTGGTGGCATATAATAATTGGGCCAACAGCCAGTACCACTAAAATATTGCACAAACCCTGCCGCAGCTCTTCCAGCAATACTTGATTGGTTACTAGCCGTTTGTAGTAACGCAATAGGAAGTTGTTGCTTCAACAAAACCTTAGTAGGGCGTCCTGGATCAACATTGACTTCCGTTATTTCGCAACTTGATAATATGCTCAAACCAAGGCAGAGAGCAAGAAGCAGTATGTTTTGCATGTTGTGGAAATTATGATACAGATAAAGATAAAAGAAAAGCAGGTGTCAGCAATGCTGACACCTGCATAAATTATTATCTCAGGAAATCGACTAGTCGCCGAAAGCCCATGTGTCAGCATCAAGAAGAGCACCTCCTTGGCTAGCCTGAGCAGCTTCCCAATTTAGACGGTTAGTCGTAGATTCACTATCAGGATAAAGGAAACGACGAGGAATAACTCCACTAGGATTCAAACCACCAGCACCGCCAGCAGCAGGAGTCAAAGCAGGATATCCATTACGACGGTAGTTAGTCCATACCTGTTGGAAAGCCATACCGTAGAGACCTACGTAAGCTTCTTCCATGATACGCTCTAACTTATCATCAGTACCAGCTAGGCCAGAAATATCACCGCGAACAGCGATATAATCAGCAATCGCAACAGAATCAGTTACTCCAACTTCTGCCATACTTGCAGAGATTGCATCTTCCAAAGCAGTCTGTACAGTAGCATCATCAGCTCCAGTCCAAAGCAAAGCTTCAGCTTTAAGGAATGACAACTCAGTGTAAGAGACCAATGGAATTGGAGAATCATTGCTTGACCAACGTAGACCAGCAGAAGCATCATAGAACTGCCACTCAGAACCATTGGTAGTCATGTAGTAAGGTAGACGAGGATCGCTATTGCCAGCCATCCACTCATTGAAACGAGTATCGATTACCAGAGTATTAGGACGTTGGATACCGAAAAGTGCAATCGGGTTAGCCGCAGTCTGTACAGTAGACCAAAGGAAGTTAGGCTGATCATCAGCGCTTGAAAAAGCACTATTTTCGATCAAAGACAAAGCAGTAGTAGCAGCGGAAGTACCATTACGCTTAGTGAGATGCATAGCATAACGCGCTTTCAACGCATTAGCTGCAGCAATCCAAGCAGTAACATCACCACCGTAGATCAAGTCATCAGCAGAGGGGCCACCCGAAACTTCAGCTTGTGATAGATCGCTGATTGCAGCGTCAAGCAAAGCCTGAACACCAGCATAAACAGCTTCTTGTGTATCATAAGCAGGAGTGAGATTTTCAGTACCTTTTAGTGCCTGAGAAAAAGGCACATCACCAAACAAAGCGGCAAGCATACCGTAGTTTTCTGCCATCAATACTTTGGCAATACCAGCGTAATGAGGCTGGCCTTCGGCAGTAGCTTTGTCGATAATAACTTGGCAATCTTTGAGGGCACCTGCATAGGTACCTGTACGCCAGTAGTTATTGAAGGTGTTTTGTGGCAACTGATAGTCAGTATAAGCCACCTGCTGAGCATCAAAACCAACCATCTGCTGCATGATGATGCCACTGATACGCGCAGGGTTGCCAGATTGATTATAAGCTGTCTGAGTGATCAGCGCAGGAAGAATCAATCTCAAATCAACATCTGCAGGACGCGTAGGGTCAATATTGATGGTAGACAAGTCGCATGAAGGAGCTACTAGCATCAAAATACCTAGAAGCGCCGACGTGTATATGTTAAATAATCTTTTCATAACAAGTGTTGCTTCTCTAATTAGAATGTGACATTAAGATTCACACCATAGCTCTTAGCGTTTGGCATGTTGAAGTAATCAAGACCGATACCATTAGAAGCACCTGTCAAGTTTGTTTCTGGGTCGATACCAGGATAGTTAGTCTGCAACCATAGATTACGTCCGTAAACAGATACGGAAAGTGCACCTAAAGGAGTATTAGCTAAAGCAGAAGCAGGAACTCTATAGCTTAAAGTAAGCTCACGGAGACGACGCCAAGAAGTGTCGTAAATGCTCATTTCGCCAATACCACCAAATCCGTAACGTACCCAGTAGATAGCACCAAGACCAGCAGCTTCGTCAGCCAAAGCAACAGGAGTAGTGTTAGTAGAACCATCTTCTTTTACTCCGTCAAATACGAAGTCAGTGATCGTACGCTCTTCACCAGACTTGGCAGAAGTACCGAAGTAATCGATAATACCACAAGTACCACACCACATATCACCACCTTGACGGATGTCAAAGAGAGCAGAAATACCGATTCCTTTGTAAGTAAAGGTGTTGCGGATACCGGCTAACCAATCTGGATTAGGATCACCTAGTTGCTTAGCAACAGGATCAACTAATGGCCATCCATCAGCATCGATGATAGTGTTACCAGCATCATCTTTCTGGAAACCAGTTCCGAAAAGAGCACTATATGGAGCACCTGCAATCGCACGAGCAGAAGTAGAAGTAAATCCAGCGAGGAATACATTCTCAACACCTTCAGCAAGAGAGTCAATAGTATTGGTATACTTAGTGAAGTTAACACTGATATCCCAAGAGAAATCATTAGACTCGATTGGAGTTGCATCCAATACTAACTCAACACCTTTGTTAGAAATCTGTCCTGTATTCTGAATAAAGTTGGTAAAACCAGTAGGCGCAGGCAACTGTACAGAAAGGATGATATCACGAGAAACAGAGTTGTAATAAGTTACGTCAAGACCTAAACGACCTTGTAGGAACTTCAACTCACCACCTACTTCGAAAGTAGTAGTGGTCTCAGCTTTAAGCTGATCATTACCCAATACAGTAGAACGTTCGAAAGCGTTCAAACCGAATGCTGGGAAATTTGTACCACTGATAAATCCATCACCACCAGCGAAGGCAGATCCAAAGTAGTTCGTAGTAGCATAGATAGGCGCGTCATTACCCACCTGACCCCATGATACACGAATTTTACCGTAAGGAAGGATTGCATTGTTTTGCATACCCAAAGCTTCAGTGAAGGCAAAACCTACACTCGCAGCAGGGTAGAAGAATGAGTTGTTAGCTTTTGGCAGCGTAGAAGACCAGTCATTACGTCCAGAAACGTTGACGAAAAGGTAATCTTTGAAGTTAAAGTTAACAGTACCAAATACTCCCACTAACTTCTTCTCACCAAAGCTTTCGCTAGCGACAACATCAGTAGCGTTAGAGATATGGTAGAAATTTGGAGAAGCCAAAGTGTTACCAGTCGCGGCCTGAGTAGTACCACGTGTGTGGTAATAATTATGCCCTAGAGTAGCGTTAACACTTAAGTTAGAACCAAAGTTCTTATTGAATTGTAATAAAAGGTCAGAGTTCAAATCACGGCTAGAGCGGAAAGACTGATAAACAGTACCTTCACTCCAGTTGTAACCAAACGGAGAAGGATTGATATCAAAAGCACCTTTGCGGCGATCAGAATAAAAGTCCATTCCGAGCTTGTAGCTAAGCGACAACCAAGGGGTAAACTGATACTTCGCAGAAGCATACCCGATCATACGATTTACATCGTCATTGAATGGGTTTTTGTTGATAGTCCAATAAGGATTATCGTAAACACCAGCACGATAAGAACGCTGAGATCCATCAGGAAGCTCATAAGTACCTACGTTTTCAGCAGCTTCAAGACCAGACAAGCCATTTCCCATATCAAAGGTTGGCGTATTACGCATCAGGCCGAGCATGATACCATCAAGGTTAGATCCACGCTGGATACGATTACCACCAGACTGTACAAATGTAGCAGACATACCAACCGTTAACTTGTCAGTCAAGTCAGCGTCAATACGAGTCTTGAAAGAATTACGAGCAAAGTCCGCAGTAGGTACGATACCAGTACTGTAAAGACGACCTGCAGACAGATAGTAGCGTACACGCTGAGTACCACCTGATACAGAAGCATTCATGTCTAGGTTCTGACCATCTACGAAGAAATCGTAAGCGTCATATGCATTAGCAGGAACACCGTTTCCAGTACCCGCAGCAACCAATGCTCCATTCTTATCATAACCGTAATCAGTGTTACCGTCATACTCTAGGCTAGAGATTGCTGGACCCCAGCTAAATCCTTCAGCAGTTTCAGGACCACGGTAAGTACCAGGACGACCTTGAGCGTAAGTGCTCTGGCGTTCAGGCATTTTGTTGTACTGGCTAATGCTATAACCAGCAGACAGAGTAACCCTTGGCTTACCCACTTTACCAGCTTTAGTAGTAATGATGATCGCACCGTTCGCAGCGCGAATACCATAAAGTACTGTGGCAGCAGGGCCTTTCAATACTGTCAATGACGCAATGTCATTAGGGTTGATGTCAATGGCACGGTTAGACTGGTCAACACCAGCGGTTCCGTTACCAGACTCAGAGTTGTCGATAGGCACACCATCAACAACGAAAAGCGGACTGTTAGATCCGTTGATAGAAGTACTACCGCGCACACGAATGTTGGCAGAAGCACCAGGAGAACCCGCAGAACTTGTAACGGTAACACCCGCAACCTTAGAGCTAAGGGCGTTTACCAAGTTAGTTTCGCGAGCATTGACGATGTCATCAGCATCGACATTTTGGATAGAATAACCGAGTTCGCGACGATTTGTCTCGATACCCACGGCCGTAACCACGACCTCATCCAATTCCAATACGTCTTGCTCCATCGGAAAATCAATAGTCGAACGACCATCGATAGCCACCTCTTGTTTTCTCATTCCGACGAACGTAATAACAAGGGTGTTGGCACCTTCGGGGACAGTAAGTTCGTAGCGACCATCTGCATCAGTAAACATCCCGATGGTGGTTCCTTTGACCAGCACTGCTGCTCCTTCGATAGCTTCGCCGGAGTCGCCATTGCTGACTTTACCGCTGACGGTTGATTGGGCCCACATAGTGACCGAAATCATACACGCAGCGAAGAGTAGAATCACTCGTTTCATGTAGTAAAGGCTTATAGATTGACTTGTAGAAAAAAAATAAAAAGAACGATTTTGACTTGAATACAAAACAAGAAGTCTGACTTTAACCTCCTGCTTATCTTTGCTTAACTTAAAAAGTTATGCGAAAGTTGCTTGCTTTATGAAAAAATACAAAGTTTTTGCCAACTTTTTTCCGCTTTTCTCGTATGGCTTTCTATACAAATTGGATTTTAGGCATGTAAATCTCTACATCATGATAAATGATGCATCCCCCCCCTAAAAATGGGTGCTTTCAGCAAGAGATTTAACCTGAGCCAAACGGAAAGGAAAGATGGGAGTTTAGGAAACTTGCCGTTTGGACAAAAGTCTACAAAAGCAACAAAACAATGTTGCAACTGTAAACAAATGTAGAAGGATATTACACTTTCCCAAATGAATAGAGAAAATTTAATATACTAAAAACGCTATTCACTCTATGAAAGTGAATAGCGTTTTATTTATTTCCTCTACCTAAAGGGCAGAGAACAAATCACATAAGTGATTAGTAACCAGGATTTTGCACTAGGCTAGCGTTCGCATCGATATCGCGTTGCGGAACGGGCCAAACCAATACATCAGAACCAACAGAAGTTCCTTTGCTATCTAAGCCAAGGCGATTCAAATCATGGAAACGATTACCTTCAAAGGCAAGCTCCACACGACGTTCTAGGATGATAGCATCCAAAAGTGCCTGAGCATCAGCAAAATCAGCAGCTTCGAAATTGACATAAGTACTGGCATCAGCAGCAGCACCAGCAGCATCCGTAGCACGGAATGCACGCGTACGCACCTGATTTAACAAAGCAATTGCGTCTGCATCAACCTGATCGCTTACTCTTACGAGTGCTTCTGCACGCATGAGCAAGAATTCCGCAAGGCGGTAAACAGGAGCATCGTCGTCATTGTTGACAAAGCCATCATACTTTTCGATGTTTTCGCCACCAGTTTCACTAAACGTGCCGCCATCTGAAGTAAGTGTAGATAAACGTAAGTCTACCAATACAACTGCATCACCATCTGCCGCAGCTTGCTGATCAGCAGTGATCAACTTGCCAAAACCATTGTTCATCAAGTCCATAGAGACTACGACATCACCACCACGACCATCAACATGATGGAAAGTAGGTAGAGAACCGTTTACTCCAGGATTGTCTTGAGAAGTATGGTTAGCGACCAAAATCTCTTCTGAATTGCTTTCGCTAGTGAAAAACTCTTTTGGCTCAGCAGTAAGAGCAAAAGGACCTGCGATGATTTCGCCAGCGATACTAGCGGCATCTGCATATTCACCTTGCTGGAAAGCAATCTCTGCCAGGTAAGCCTTAGCAGCCCAAGAAGTAGCAAAACCAGAACCATTAGATTCAGGTAATAAACCTTCGGCTTCAGTCAAGTCTTTGATAGCTTGTGCATAGATATCAGCGACGGAAGCACGTGCGGGGAACAATTCAGCACCACCTAAAGCAGTACTAGCTGTTACCAATGGCACTGCGAGATCAGAGCTAGAGCTACCACCAAATGGCTTGCCATAGAAGCGTACCATTTCGAAATAAGCTGCACCACGTAGGAACAAAGCCGCTCCACGGATAGCAGGTCCTGCTGCTGCAATATCTCCATCATCTACATTCTCGATAGACTCAAGGATCAAGTTCGCATCATTGACAATACGGAATCCATTGGCCCAAAGACCGAGGACTTCACCATTAGTAGGATCAACTGCCTGATTAGAGACATCTACAAATGAAGGGAAAGAACCTCTCCAATCGCCATTGTCAGCGATGATATCTGGAGACATGCTCAAGTTACATCCTGCAAAATCAGAATGCTGATAAGCATTATATACTCCGATTAGAGCAGTTTCAAGGTCAGTGGTAGTTTGGTAAACCCCATCCAAAGGCAAAGATTGCTGAGGACTTTCGTCGAGGAATCCTTCGCAGCCAAAGGCAAACATAAGGAGCGCCCCTAAGATATATTTTGTGATATTCTTCATTGTTATCTGAATTTTTTCTTAAAAGTGAAGCTGCTTAGAAACCTACATTTACACCAGCAGTGATAGTACGAGACTGAGGACGGCTAAAGAAGATATCGCCAGAACGTGCGGTACCGACTGCTTGACCACTCGCTTCAGGATCAAGTCCAGTAAAGTTGGTGAAGGTCATGAGGTTTTGACCCATAACAAATACACGCAAATCAATTGGTCCTAAAGTATTAGGAGCAAAGTTGTAAGCAAGTGTAGCTGTCTTGAGACGTAAGTAAGAAGCATCTTCTAAGTAACGGGTAGAATGCTGGCTACCATTGGTAGTAAACAAACGAGCTTCAGGTACATCAGTAACAGTGTTTTCAGGAGTCCAAGCGTTAAGCATGCGTACATCCTGATTCCAAACACTAGACATATTGTTCATGATGAAACGACCTTCATTACGGTAGATGTCGTTACCGACACTGTACTGGAAGAAAACAGTCAAATCAAGTCCTTTGTAGCTAAGCGTATTGATGAATCCACCAAAATAATCTGGGAATGCGCTACCAGCGATAACACGGTTTGCAGTAGAGTAAGCATTAGTGGCATCAGCTTGATTGCCTTCTGCGTCTAACTCATAAAATAGTGCATCACCATTAGTTTCGTCAACACCAGCATATTCTACTAAGTAGAACGCTCCAAGTTCTTCACCAACACGGTAGATCTGACGACCAACAAGGATATCATCAGGCTCACCATCACCATCATTATCAGCCAAAGAAGTTACTTCATTAGCGATAGTAGCAACGTTTACAGAAAAGTTCCACGTAAAGTCAGTTGTCTTGACGATATCAGCAGCCAATTCGATTTCAAAACCAGAGTTGCGTACGCTACCAATGTTTTGTAATGCTACTGGGTTAGGATTAGCAGTCTGGCTAGCAGAAGTTGCAATACCTGTAGTCAAAGGCTGAGGCACATTCAAGAGAAGATCTCTCGTGTCTTTGTTGTAATATCCAATTGTACCATTGATACGATTGAAGAGTTCAAACTCCAACGCGAGGTCTAACTGAGTAGTGGTTTCCCACTTGAGGTTAGGATTCTCTACAGAAGAAAGCTCATATCCTGGCTGACCAGCATAGTCGCGACCAAAGGCCACCAAACCACGAGAAGCAAAGTTGCCAATCTCAGCATTACCAGTCTGTCCAAAGCTACCACGTACTTTTAAGTATGTAACTGCATTGTTGCCCTGTAAGAAGCTTTCCTCAGAAATATTCCATCCTGCAGAAACTGCTGGAAAGAATCCGTAACGGTTCTCTGCACCAAAACGAGAAGAACCATTGTAGCTACCAATGAAAGATAGAAGGTAACGGTTGTTAAACGAGTAGTTTACACGTAGGAAGTTGTTTTGGAAAGCATAAGAAGTTCCAGAACCACCACCACCAGTGATTTCAGCAGCTGAATTCAAAGTTAATAAGCGATCATCTGCAAAAGTGTTACCCGCTACATTGAGGTTTACAACGTCTACGCGCTGATAAGCAGCACCTAAAGTTGCCTGTAAGCCGTGAAGACCAAAAGTACGATTGTAGGTAAAGAAGTTCGCCCAGTTGATGTTCAAATTAGCGTTGCTGATTGCGTTAGCAGCACCGATTGGAAATCCATCAGTAGTATAAGAAGCTTGCTTACCAGTTTGCGTTACCTGGACAGAAGCAGCTCCTAATTCAGAACGGAAAGTCAAATCGTTAGTAAGCTTGACGTCAGCATAAGTATTAACCAATAGCTGAGTAGTAACCAATTTGATGCTCTGCCCTTCGATATTACCCAAAGGAGTACCAGGGAACTGACCGCGACCATTTTCTGGACGTTCAAATGACAATTCGCCGTTTTCATCTCTAGCGTTCACGTGAGGGAAATAAAGGCCACCATATGTGAAAGGTGAAGCCACATTATTGTCCTCATTCTGACGATTGTTTTCAGTACGAGATGGGTTCAAAGTCATTCCAACAGAAAGACGATCGTTTACTTTTTGCGTGACATTTGCACGGAAAGAGTAACGCTTAAGGTTAGTAGAAACAACGTATCCATCTTCATCACGGTAAGTACCAGAGATGTAGTAAGAAGTATTGTTGTCAGCACCAGATACACTTGCGCTCACTTCTTGGAGAAAGCCACGTTGTGTAACGAGGTCGATCCAATCAGAATAAGGTTGGTTTCCTTCAGTCAACAATTCATTACCGATCACAGTATCTTGGAAACCAGTAGTATACCAGTCAGAACGCTGAAAACCACGAGCTGAAGCCCATGCTTCACCCGCCTGATTCCAAAGCTGTGCATATTGATTTCCATCAAGGATATCATATACATTAGTTGCATCAGAAAATCCGCCATAGTAGTTGATCTCTACTCGAGAACGTCCACCTTGACCGGACTTTGTAGTGATCAAAACAACACCATTAGAAGCACGCGCACCATAAATAGCGGTTGCAGCAGCATCTTTTAGGATTTCAACAGAAGCAATTTCTGAAGGGTTGATATTGATCAATGGGTTAGTACCAGGACCACCTAGAGCTGTACCTTGGATACCTTGAAGAGGCACACCGTCGATTACATACAAAGGTTGGTTACTAGCATTGATAGAGGCAATTCCGCGTACGCGAACGTTTACCCCTGCACCCAGTGTACCTGAATTAGCAGTGATATTTACCCCTGCAACTCGGCCCTGAAGAGCACTTTCAAAATTTGCTACCGCAACGTTTTTAATCTCATCAGCACCTACCTTTGCGATAGAGCTAGTCAGATCACGACGCTTCTGAGTACCATAACCCGTAACGATTACTTCATCAAGGGTCAAGTCGCCTTCTGCCATCGTTACATCGATGGTAGAACGTCCACCAATCGCAACTTCTTGTGTTTGCTTGCCAACAAAAGAGATTACCAAAATATCTCCGCTGGTTGGTACTCTAAGGGAATATTTACCGCCTTGGTCAGTAAACATACCTACTGTAGTACCTTTTACATTTACCGAAGCACCTTCGATTGCGTTGCCATCGGCATCCGAGACTGTGCCGGATACGGTGGTTTGCGCCCAAGCCGGAAGACTAAGCACGCAAACTACCAGTAAAAAAAACAGTCGTTTCATGTACATAATAGTAATTTGATTAGATAAAAATAGCTGTTAGTTGAAAGAACGAAAGATCTATTTAGAGTCATAGATTTAGCAACTTTTGCCCCTTTTCTTTTCGAGCGAATTATCGATCGTTTGCCAATAAAGGAACATAGAGGGCACATCCTTCCTGAGGAAGGAAATGCATTTAAATTGGTCTAAGTAGTAAAAAAACGCCCTTTGAGGGCCTAGGAGTGCCTTATTAGGCTATTGGAGTTTTCGAGTTTAATAGTGTTTAAGTTTTGTGTTTTTGTAAGAACTTGGAATGGTTCAAGTTGTTTCTGATTCTTTATCGAAACTTTAAGTCTATTGGTTGGCTGAGCTAGAGAAAACTTATATCATTCTAGCAAGGATTCCGTATATTTGTGTCGCAATATGAAACGATTGTTTAGGATTTATTGATATGAGCTGGTTCAAACGCGTCAAAGACAATATCCTCACCAAAACTGAGGATAAAAACGATACTCCTAAAGGCCTTTGGGAAAAATGTCCCAGTTGCAAAAAAGCCCTCAACATTAAGGGTCTTGCACGCAACCAATATGTCTGTATGCATTGTGATCATCACCTCCGTATTGGGAGTGAAGAGTATTTCCAACTCTTGTTTGATGATGGCAAATACACAGAACTCAATGAATCCCTTACTTCAGGAAATCCGCTTGAGTTTGAAGACACTAAAAAATATCCTGATCGTATCAAGGCTTCTATCGACAAGACTGGCCTAGCCGATGCAGTCAGAACTGCCTACGGTCCAATCAATGAAGAGACCCTCATGATTGCGGCGATGGACTTCCGCTTCATCGGAGGGAGTATGGGTAGCGTTGTCGGAGAAAAGATCAAAAGAGCAATCGATCATTGCCTTCAACATAAACTCCCATTACTGATTATCTCAAAAAGTGGAGGAGCCCGCATGATGGAAGGCGCACTTAGCCTCATGCAAATGGCTAAAATCAGTGCAAAACTCGCTCAAATGGGGCAAAATCAATTACCCTACATCTCCTTACTGACTGACCCTACTACTGGTGGAATCACTGCTAGCTTCGCTATGTTAGGCGACCTCAATATCGCAGAGCCTAATGCTTTGATCGGTTTTGCGGGACCACGCGTCATCAAAGAAACGATCGGTCGCGATCTACCGGAAGGCTTCCAGCGTTCAGAGTTTTTGCTAGAACATGGTTTCCTAGACTTCATCATTCACCGTAAGGAACTCAAAGAAAATCTTGCCAGCACCATCGGTATGCTACTCAAGCGTCCAGTGAAAGAAGTAGAGTAATTGAGCGAGTTGTCAATGTCCTCTTGAAGGCTTCTGCAAAATTGGCCTCATTTGATTCTACATTAAATATGCTCTCCTCTCATTTTGCTTGCGGCAACTTGCTTTCGATCTAATTGACCACAGCAAGAAATCCATCTGGGATTACGAACTCAGACTGATAACTACCTCCATATTGGATACTGGACATTGGACATTCACATCCTCTCCACGCCCCATTGCATCAATTGCTTCTCTTGGGCTTGCAACAACGGCAAGCGTAGCATATAGTAGCGTAGCCTTTGGGTATTGCGTAGCCAATGCACCACCAATAGCAGCAGTATCTTGCCCACAAAAGCATAGATCAACAAAAACACCGCCAAAAACTCAAAAAACACCAACGGCCCTGTCGTACTACTCGCTTCTAAACTCTGCGTGATGAAGGGTAAACTAGGCTGGATAATGGCATAGCCCACCAAACAGACAATCACGCCTCGCGGAACATCCCAAACTTTGCTACTAAATCGTGATACAAACAAAGCCATCGCTCCACCCCCAAGGATGCCCGAGAAAATCGCCAAAGGCAACATCCAATTAGAATCAAGGGATAGTAATAAGCTCTCTAAGCCGCCCAGCAATACCCAAATCAATAAGAATGGATACCATTGCTGATAGTGACGCTCAGACTCTCCCGTTCGCTCGGAGAGCTCCATATACATCAGTCCCAAGCATAAGGCTGACCCATTGTTGAGGAAGTGTAGTAAACCCTCCATCCAGATCGGATGATGTCCGTCCTGCCATAACCACTCTGCTCCAAACAAAAACAAATAAAAGACAAACCAAGCTAGCCAGAGCAATAGCCAATAATTCCAAAATCGTCGCACTGCCTGCAAAGCCCGCAACTGCCGCTGATCTGAGGGAGCGTTCACCGAAGGTTGACTAAAAATCAACACACTGATCCCTAGGAGCCAGATCAACTCTATCCCCAATACCAACAAAGGTGAAATATCAGACAATAAACTCGACTCCAATATCACCGCCAATATTAGCAGTAAACCTCCGCCCCAGACCCAGTATTTGAGTCCCTTCTGTGCCTCGGCACGCAACCAAGCCTGCAAGCCTGCTTTATGATCTGGGTTCAATACATCTCCCTCCACTTGCGTCCCCAAGGTCTGCTCCAATTGAAGATCCAAAGTCGAATGGATAACACTCTTCAAATCTGCCACTTTGCCATCGGCCCAATCATAATGATTTTCATAGGTTTCGCCACTCCCATGCACCACCGCCGTCATCGCATTGAGCAGCGGCCCATTGATATCAAAGGCATAGTCACCTTGCTTCTGAGCCTGCACAAAGCGCAGCATATTCTTGTATATCGTTGAGTCCCCCCGATCATAATGCGTCGCAGGATGCTTCTGGAGGTATTGCGCTACCACCCGACAGCTATTGGTGATATCGGCTTGCAGATCGAGCTGTATCGTGGGGTCTGCTCCTCGCAGAACGCTAGAAAACGCCTCCCAGAGGACTGAAAACGTTTTTGTGGGTATATATTTTTTCTTCGTTGCCAAATTTTTCCAGCTTTTTCCAAAAGATTCCAATGGAAAAACATGGCTTCAACCATGCCTGAGCCTTTTTTGGCCCGAAAGAAAAATAGACAATCATGCAGGAATCCACAAGCTTCTTTAGCCTTCTCCTCGAATGGACGACTTTATTAGACCGTATCTTTTGGGGGCCACCCATGCTGATCCTATTGTTAGGGCTGGGCGTATATCTCAGCATCCGCAGTCGTGGCATACAGTTTAGGAGTATGGGGGAGGCTTTAAAGATTACCTTCTTTTCCAAAGAAGCCCGTACCAGCGAAAAAGAAGGCGACATCTCACCACTAGCCGCTTTGATGACTGCTTTGGCTGCGACCGTCGGCAATGGCAATATCGCTGGTGTAGGAACCGCAATCGCGATAGGGGGACCGGGAGCACCTGTATATATGTGGCTAGCTGGTTTGGTGGGGATGGCGACCAAGTACGCCGAGGGTTATCTGGGAGTACGCTTTCGCGAACGTTTGGGCAACGGCAGTCTTGCTGGAGGGCCGATGTACTACCTCCAAAACGGTCTCAAAAACAAAAAACTAGGACGTTTTCTAGGCGTAATGTATGCAGCCTGCGGCGTAACTGCCTGTCTCATCGGCTCGGGCAATATGACCCAGTCTAACTCCATGACCGCCTCACTCGCCCAGTCCATCCAGGGCTGGTCAGGTGGCCCGGTCAATGAAACGGCACCAACATGGCTTTACTTTGTCATTGGAGGCGTTATCGCGATCTCGGTAGGTATCGTGATATTGAAGGGCATCCGCTCTATCGGCAGCGTAGCCGAGAAACTAGTTCCGGCTATGATTTTTTTCTACTTCTTTTTTGCCCTTTGGATTGTGATCAGTCATTGGGAAGGGATACCGGAGGCATTCTCGTTGATCTTCCGATCGGCCTTTGGCTGGCAAGCCTTAGGTGGCGCCGTAGTAGGCGATGCCGTGAGAAAAGGGATCAGCCAAGGCTGTCTTTCCAATGAGGCTGGCTTAGGCTCTGCAGCCATTGCTCAGGCGGCCTCAAGCTCTGAAGACCCACGCAAAAACGGCCTTATCGCGATGACGGGAGTACTGATTGATACGCTACTCGCGAACACCCTCACAACTTTGGTGATTGTGCTTACGGGCGCTTATATGCATACAGAGGCATGGGCCGGCGTAGGTGCTCCCGACCTCAAAAGTGGCATTTTGGTTACTCAAGAAGCCTTTAGCAGTGTTTTTCCAGATATTGGTGCAGGTATAATCGCCTTAGCCTCATTTCTGTTTGGCTATACGACTTTGTTAGGCTGGGCTTATTATGGGGAGAAGTGTATCGAGTTTTTGGGTGGGCAACGGATTATCATGCCCTTTCGGATTGGTTTTATCGCCTTTTTGTTTTTTGGCGCTGTGCTAACGCCTCTTGCTGGCGAAAGCTATCAGTTTATCAATGTTATCTGGAATCTAGGGAATATCGGCAATGCATTGATGGCTTTTCCTAATCTGATTGGTTTGATATTATTGGCGGGGGTGGTATTTAACCACAAAAAACCGTAAGGGCGCAAGATCTTGCGCCGCCACATATTGTGAAATTATATAGATGGTTTTTATACCGGTACCGACTGCAAACGCTTAAGCGCTGCTTCTAGGCGTTCAAAAATCACGGGGATATCACTCATGCGAGCCATACCTACGGAAAGACGATACCAAGGAGATTGTTCACTTAGACCAAAAGCAAAAAATGGCACTAAAGCCACATTCGCTTCATTGAGCAAATAAGTATAGACATCTTTGCTATCCTTGAGCGTTGCTCCGGATGGGTCTTTACAACCAAGTAAGTCCAATTTCACTGTCAGATAAAGCGCTGCTTCAGGTTCAATCGCATCAACTGGAAAACCTTGGGTTTTCAATTGGGAGAAACCTTCATAAAAAGCCACCAAACGATCGCTCAAGCGACGACGCATCCCTTCTAAAAATGAGCTAACCTGATTTTCTTGGATGAGATAACGTGCTGCACCCATTTGCTCTGGACGTCCGCTCCAAGCACCCATATGGGCGAGAAGCAGTTTCATCTTATTGATCACTTTAGTTGGACCAAAAGCCCAACCGATCCGCAGGCCAGTAGCTGCAAAAGCTTTGGACATACCATCGATAAAGATGGTATAATCTTTCATCTCTGGATGTAAGCCCACAGGATTTACGTGAGCATTGTCTCCATAGGTCAGATTCCAATAGATCTGATCATAAAGCAAATAGAGCGGCTTTCCATTGGGGCCTCTGCGTTTGTTCTCTGCGAGAACGAGTTCACAAATACCGGATAGTTGCTCTGCGGTAAAGGTTGTTCCAGTAGGATTGAGCGGAGAGCATAAGGCGATCAAGCGCGCATCTTCGAGATGAGGCTCAATTTGTGCTGCCGTTGGCATAAAACCATCTTCCGCCTGCGTTTCGACCTCTACTCTATTAGAGCTAAATATATGGGTGTAAAAATTATTGTTCCACGAAGGGATAGGATAAATCACCTTATCGCCCGGATCGAGCAAAGTAGAATAAGTAGCATAAATCAACGGACGCGATCCAGATGCCACCAAAAACTGATCGGGTGTATAATCGAGGCCTTCACGTTCTTTGGTGAAGTTTGCCGTCGCTTCGCGTAAGTCAGGCATACCATTAGAAACAGGATAACGTGTCTGACCATTTTCATAAGCACGGACGATATCTTGTCTTAGCGCTTCTGGAATAGGGAAGATTTCAGGATCAAAATCACCAATGGTCAGATTATATATTTCCTCACCTTCACGGATCTTTTGCTTGATCTGCTCAGCGAGGGCGAGTATAAGAGAACCTTGCAGGTTCTCAGACATATTTGATACTTCTTGCATGATAGTCTCTCTATATGAAGCCGCAATTTACCTAATTATCAGAAGCTTCGGCAAGCGCTTTTCCACAAAAAATCGCAAGGCGTCTCTTGATTTTTATTTAGCAAACCAATCAGTCAAGACCTGCTCTGCATCCTTTTTGGGCGAGAAACTGACGGGAGAAGGCGTTCGGCGGCGCCGGGAATAATCGCCTGCTTGCTGATAATTTTCATGGGTCCACTTCCAAATAATCACACCCTCCATCCAATCTTCTGCCCAAAATCGTTCAAACATAGCCTGATAACAGAGCGCTTGCACTTTGGGTGAGATTTCTTCTTTAGGTATCTCGCCCTTTGGCTCCCATTCCCATGGATGGATACCCGCATCACGACTGGAACGATAGCCTACTTCGGTAAATACAATGGGCTTTTGCCATTTCTGAGCGGTAGTCTTGAGCCTACGAAAATGCGGCTCCCAGCCTTTTTTGAGCGCTTTGAGTGAGGGATTTTTGCGTTCCACAAGGGGGAAATATGCCTGCACTCCAATAAAGTCTAAGGCATCCCAAAACTGAATCGCCTAAAAAAAAAAAAAAAAATTAGCGGCATAGGTCAAT
>JBGCFA010000441.1:0-13978 GCA_045106675.1 Bacteroidia bacterium | reverse complement strand
CCGACAATACGCTATCCCCTACGCCCGGATATTGGATCTTCACCGCAAGGGTTTTGTCATCCTTAGAGGCACGATGCACTTGGCCGATAGAGGCTGCATGAGCCGCATTCATCTCAAATTTGTCGTAGAGTTCGCTAGGCGACTTGCCAAAGTACTTACGAAAAGTCTTAGCGATCAAGGGTCCAGATAGAGGTGGGGCTTTATGTTGGGCCTGTGAAAACTGATTAGAGTAAGCCGCAGGTAAGGCACCTTTGTCCATACTGAGCATTTGCGCGACTTTGAGGGCACTACCCTTCATCTCGCTCAGACTCTCG
Source organism: Bacteroidia bacterium (assembly GCA_045106675.1). Lineage (GTDB taxonomy): Bacteria > Bacteroidota > Bacteroidia > J057 > J057 > JBCAWW01. Next base: position 13,664 of record JBGCFA010000441.1, on the reverse strand, counting down.
TATATATCTTCTGCATTTTTTTGATCGAGCGCGTCCTGATCTGCCTCTCCACTAACCAGCTTTTTGGCGTAATGCTTGGCATAGTTTCCCCCAACCTTGAAACCCGTCTTGACAAAGCGTCCAGCACGAGCGATTTTGGAAGTAGGGATTTTATCTTGCGTATTTTTTTGTTCGGACATATATATGGTTCATTATCCGTTAGGATAACGATTCCAAGGCCCGAAAGTTCAGTTAAATATTAACCGGGAATTATATCACGATCGAGGCGAATGTCAATGGTTTCTCCTTCAGATTTGGCCATCACCATCGTAAGGGTGAGGTCGCCAAAAATATTGACTACTGTACGACACATATCAAGGATACGATCCAATCCAAAGATCAAGGCGATGCCCTCTTCGGGTATACCCAAAGTCCCTAAAACCAGCGCCAAAGTAACCATCCCTGCGCCGGGTACACCTGCTGCTCCAACCGAAGCCAGCGTAGCCGTCAAGATGATCGTCAGCTGAGCGAGTAAGTCCAATTGGATGTCAAATACTTGAGCGATAAAGAGTGCTGCCACTGCTTGGTACAATGCGGTACCATCCATATTGATCGTTGCGCCTAGCGGCAAGACAAAACTACTTACTTGCTTGGAAACGCCTAGATTGGTCTGCGCCAAATTCATGCTGATCGGCAGAGTCGCACTCGACGAACTCGTACTAAAGGCCATTACAACGGCTTCTTTGATCGCTTTGAAAAATAGGAGAGGACTTTGTCCGGCGTAGAAATAGATAAAGCTACTATGTGTAATCGCAACGTGTAGGATCAAACCAATCAATACCGCAAAACCATAAATCACTAGCGGCCCTAATATATCAAGACCAAGATCTGAAACTACGCCAATCATTAAGGCAAAAACGCCATAAGGAGCTGTTTCCATCGCCAAGGTTACCATCTTGATGATGGCGTCATTGAGACCATCAAAGGCTCGAACCAAGGAAGCCGCTTTGGCAGGCTCGATCATGGTGATACATATCCCCAGAAATAGCGAGAAGAAAATCACGCCCAGCATTTGTCCTTCTGACATTGCTTTGATCGGATTGGTAGGGACAAAATCAATTAAGAGATCAAAGACCTTTTCTAAGGCACTCTTTTTATTAAACTCCTCTTTGAAGGCTTTTGCATCAGCACTTTCAGTCTTATCACTCGCCTTGTCGCCATACTTCTCCATGAGGATGGTTTTCTTATCCTCCGGTAATCCTTCACCGGGGGCTAAAATATTACCCACTCCAAGACCAATCGTTACCGCGACAGCGGTGGTAAACATAAAAAAGCCAAATGCCTTGGCTCCCATCTTACCTACCTTGCGGATATCTCCTAAACTCGCTGCTCCCAATATCAAAGAAACGACTACCAGTGGCACGACCACCATTTTGACGAGATTGATAAAGATTTTGCCGATCCAATCAGTATAAACCGTAAGGTCGCCAATGCCTGTAACATTGTAGATATAGCCGACGACGATACCGGCGACCATGCCGATCAGAATTTTGGTGTAGAGCTTCATAGGAGTTTAATTGGGATCGCTGACAGCGTCCGTAAGCCTGTCAGCGTGCTTAAGATAGGGGATAATACGCTAATTTCCGAAAGGGGGAAATTACCCTTGTTCGATGCAGTCTTCTCTCTTTATCTTGATTTTCAACTTTCAAGTCCTTTTCTTATCCTTAGTCAAAGACCCCTCTTATGTTGTATCAAGAATCCATTGCTTCCCTTGTTCAGGCCAATGTCGCCGAAAGAGTTCTCTATCGTAAGTCTACTGTCAAGCATTCTATCCGTTCACTGCAAGTGCTTCTCTTTAAACTGGGCTTTGGCAAAGAACTAGGCTGGGATAAATATCGCGCAGATGGAGATTATGGCGGAGGAACGACGAAAGCGGTAACTGCGTTTTTGCAAAAAAACAGTTTGTTCGGTAATGGAGAGGTGGTAGAAACGGCGACCGCTCAGCTTATGCTGGATCGTTATCAGCTATTGGCTCATATGGTTAGACTTTGGGAAGCGCTAAAAGCCAATCAAATGGCCCCTTATGCCGTAGCGACAGCAGATCAAAACTCAATCAGAGGGATGCAAGCCATGCTCAATGCTTTGGGTTATGGCGAGATGATGAATTTTGCGACAGTAGGGGCGCATGGTACGATGGATCAAGGTACGGCGGCGGCACTACAAGCTTTTGTCAAGGCAGAAGGTCGTAGTCTTGAAGGGAATGATCTCGATGCCACTATCGGTCGTCTGTTGCTAGAAAAGGTCTCTACCCTCTACGGGAACGCTTGGCCGAAAGCGCAGAACCGTACTCAGGCGAACCAACGACGCCAGATACAGTTAGACGTTACGCAAAGCGGCAATAAAGTGGAAGTCAAAAATGATTTTTTGAGAGGGCAATTCACCAAGTTCAAAAGAGGGCTTTATACTGCCGGAAACGAAAGAGCGAGTACCACTATCCAGATGTTCAACTCTGCTTTGAAAAGCAATGGCATGACCGAGTCTGCCATCAAGGTGATGTTGCCCGTCTCCAAAAATGAAGGCAATCTCGACGCAGTCAATACTTGGGATGATAGCTATATTTCGCTCGGCATGTTCCAGTGGACTTTGGGCCGAGGAGGAGGCAAAGGAGAATTAGCGGCTTTGCTCAAGCGCCTCAAAGACAGTGATCCCTCCGCTTTTCAAAATTACTTTGGTCGCTATGGTCTCGATATCGCCCCAGACACCAATGAGGTCAATGGTTATATGACTTTCAATGGTACGGCCTTGCGTTCGACCACGTCCAAAGAGCAGTTTAGAAGCATCGATTGGGCTTTTCGCTTTTGGGAAGCTGCCCTTGATCCGAGAGTACAGATCGTAGAGATCCTGCATGGCTTATCACGGATTTACTCCTTTTATCATCACTCGAGCTATATGCCGCTCAATACATTTTATATCGATCAGCTGATCACTTCCGAATATGGCATGGCGCTCCTACTCGACCACCATGTCAATCGTCCGGGGCATTTGATGAAGTATGCGATCGGTAAAAAAGACATCATCGGTCAAGCTATGAAGGATGCCAATCTCGAAAATTCTAATCCTGCCCAATGGACCAAGCAAGAGGAGATGGCCTTGATCAATGCCTATATCCCGCTACGTCTGGCTTCTTCGGTAACGCATGCTGACAAGCGTACCGATGTCGTACAAGCTGCATTCCAGCGTGGAGAGTTATCGGCTGAGCGTGGTTCTTTCATGCTCGCTCCGAGAACGCGCAGTCTGGGAGCATCGACCACCGCGTTCCCGCAGGGACTAGCAGAAACAGATTATCCGCATGTCTCAGCTGATGAATATGAACAACGGGAGGAGCTCCCCTTAGAAGTTGAGGAAAGCATGTAAATGCCCAATGTGGAATTTCAATGTCCAATCTGTGGCGGCGTAAAATCTTAGGCCGCTGCAGATTGGGCATTTTTTCATTTCTGTTTACCCCTTTTCCCTACGCGTTACCTGCTCAAAGTAGCCCGTTACCCTGAGTCCCTACTATATAAGAGGAGAGGCTTCTTTTTTAGGTGTTGAAAACAATCACTAAAGCCCTAGAAAATGAAGCCTATCACTTTTATCCCTTCTTTGACCCCATTGCGGGGGATTGCAGCGACATTAGTCGTGCTATTTCATTTTGATTTGTTCGTTGGCCCTATTGCCCCTGCTGGTAATATGATGGTTGACAAACTCTATCTGATGGTAGATCTCTTCTTTGTTTTGAGTGGATTTATCATGTATCACGTTTACGGCAGTTGGTTTGCCCAAGGAATCGGTCAAGAAAGCTTTCTTACTTTTATGAAAGCGCGTTTTGCGAGACTTTATCCTCTGCATCTGCTCATGCTCATCTATATGATCGGTTGGGCTTGTGCTCTATGGATTCAGCTAGATAAATCTGCGATCCCAGAAATCGTGCAATCGATCCTTGATCCTAAAGCGATTCCCACGAGTCTATTGTTGATCCAAGCTTGGGGGATGCACTTCAATGCCCCGTGGAATACCGCCTCATGGTCGATCAGTGTGGAATGGTTGCTCTATTTGGTATTTCCGTTTTTGGTCCTCTTTATGGCTCGATATAAAAATGTTGCCAAATGGATTTTAGGTGGAGTAGCACTTGGCGGTTTATTAAGCATTATGTATTGGATTCAACCCCTTTACGAACTCCTTTGGGCCGAAGAATTTGGTATGGAAGGTGGGCGTGGTCCAACGAATACCATCGACTTGATCACCGGTCCAGCATTACTTAGAGGCTTATGTGGTTTCATCGTGGGTATGCTCAGCTATGAAGCTTACAATAAGGATTGGATGAAATCCACCCTGCAAAAGGGCTTTTGGTTCCTTACGATCCTGCTCGGCATGTTTGTACTTTGGATCGGAGATCTGCTGCCAGATGTGCTCGCCGTAGGACTATTTGGTATCCTAATTCTCCACTCCGCCTATGTGGAAGGGCTGACTAAAAAGATCCTCAACAATCGAGTATTTACCTATCTCGGAGATATTTCCTTCTCGATCTATATGGTTCATATCCCGCTCATCTTGTCCTTTTTCATGTACAATATGATGCAAGGCAATATGCCTGATCCGGGAGCAGAGCCAGACGAGATCAACCTATTTGCCAATTGGGCAGGAGCTTTGATCTTTTTGGGAGTCAGTATTGGTGTCGCTTCGCTCACTTATCGATTTGTCGAGCTACCGATGCGCCGACGTTTGAAAGCTTATTTCTCCGCTTCTAAATCAGAATTAGCTTAATACCTTTATTCCATAAACAGACAGCGACGCAATGATTTGTGTCGCTGTTTTGCTTTTCCGGCATTCCTCTTACCTTCGTGCATGCTCTTTAGTTCTCTCAGTTTTCTGGGGCTTTTTTTGCCGCTCGTTTGGGGGGTCAATCTTTTGTTGCCCGCTAGAGCGCGGAACCTTTGGCTCCTGCTGCTGAGCTTGTGGTTTTATGCTTGGGGAGAGGGCGTTTGGGTGTTTTTGATGCTAGGCTCGATTTTGCTCAATTATGGCATAGGTTTGCAAGTCGGTAAACAGGATCATCGGCAAAAAATATGGCTGAGCCTCGCAGTGGCGATCAATCTCGGCTTATTGATTATCGTCAAGTACGCAGGCTTTTTGGTGGCCAATCTCAACCTATTGCTACTCAATTTAGATGACATTTCGCTGCTCCTACCAGCCGTAAACTTGAGCCTCCCCATTGGGATTTCCTTTTTTACCTTCCAAGCCTTGAGCTATCAGATAGATCTGTATCGAGGCAAATATCAAGCTCAAAAAAACCCACTCGACCTTGGCCTTTATATCGCCTTTTTTCCGCAACTGATTGCAGGGCCGATCGTGCGTTACGAGGACTTTTATCCTCAGTTATCAGCTCGTAAGATAGATTGGGAGCAAAACCTAATCGGTATCAAACGCTTTGTGATTGGTCTAGCCAAAAAAGTCCTCATTGCCGATCCATTGGCGCTAGTAGCTGATAAAATCTTTTTACTACCCGCCGAAAGCCTCAGTCCCTACCTCACTTGGGTCGCGATGATGGCTTATAGCTTGCAGATATACTTTGATTTTTCTGCTTATTCAGATATGGGCATTGGATTGGGCAAGATGCTTGGGTTCGAACTACCCGAAAACTTCCGTTTTCCCTATATTGCGCGTAGTATTCGTGAGTTTTGGCAGCGCTGGCATATCACGCTTTCTACTTGGTTTCGGGACTATTTATACGTTCCGCTCGGCGGCAATCGGCATCACCTCTATCGCAATCTGCTGCTCGTCTTTGTGCTTTGTGGCTTTTGGCATGGCGCTAGTTGGAACTTCCTCATATGGGGACTTTTTCATGGACTCTTTTTGGTTTTAGAGCGAACCGTATGGGGGCGACAACTCAGTCGTTTGCCCGCTTGGACGCAGCATCTATATACGCTATTGGTGGTGATATTTGCTTGGGTTTGGTTTCGAGCCGAAGACATCCCTCAGGCCCTACTCATCTTTGAGCGACTTTTGGGATTTGGAGGCAGTGCCCAAGCAGATATTTACGCAAGCTTTTTGATCAGTTATGATATTGCTTTGCCGTTGATCTTGGGGATCGGGTTTTCTATGCCGCTTTTCCCCTTCGTGGAACGCTTAATTGCACGAAGGTCTATCGAAGCAATTCTCTATGTCGGATTGACGCTCATCTGCTTGTTAGCCGTCCTCACCAATGCCTATCACCCCTTTATCTACTTCAGATTTTGAGTCAAGCCAAACGACATATCGCCGCAAAAATATGGAGCGTTGGCTTCATCCTCTTGCTATTGGGCATGGGGCTGCGTGGCTTGTGGTTGGCAAAAGTCGATGGCAACAATCTCTTCCACAAATTTAGGCTCGATCGCTTGACGATCACGACCAAAGCTTTTGATGACGAGCTAAGCCAATATGCGGGTGGAGATACTGCTTTGTTTTATCCGCTGGGAACGCTCAACTACGAAGTCCGGCATCGTGCGCTCAGTCGCAAAATCTTGATCGGACAAGGAGATTGGTTTTTTCTGTGGAGTGACCAAATGGATATTGATCCCTTAGAGCAAAGATTAGGTTTGAGTCAACTGAGCCGTTTGCAGATGCAGGAGTTAGTTTTACAATATCAGCAACGCGCATTCTGGTCTGCCCAGCGAAATAGTCAGTATTTACTCGTCCTTGCTCCCAACAAAGCGAGCATTTATGGAGAGTATCTCCCTAGTCGATTGAGTCTTTCGGAGGCTACATTTTTAGATTCCTTATCTACTGCCTTGCAGAACGCTGCGATTCCTGTTCTAGACTTGAGGCCTCCGCTCAATGCGGCCAAATCCAAAGGCTTATTATATTATCGGCATGATACCCATTGGAATCATTTGGGTAGTTGGGTAGGAACTCAGGCAGTGCTGCAAAAACTAGAAATGCCGCCTCTCCCACATGATATTGATCAGTTTGATTCGCGACTGCAAATCGGTGGCGACCAACTACGAATGGCCCGCCTTAGTCAAGGAGACTATTTCGATGTCGATTATAAGCATAAGGCTGATCCAATCGATTATCAAACCTCAGCTGCTCCGCTGGGAGTCGCTAATGACTTGCCTTATTATAGCCAAAATGACTCAGGGCCTAAACTATTACTACTGCACGATTCTTTTGGACATTATATGCGAGACTGGATGAGCTATAGCAGTCAGGAGTTGTTGGCGCTTTGGGCTTGGGGAGAGTTTCGACCTGAGATCGCTAATGCTTTCAAGCCGGAGATCATCGTTGATGAAGTGATCGAGCGTAATCTGGCCAAAGTCTTTCCTGGTAATCCTGCTGCTTTGATCAATGAGTATTGGGATACGCATTGGGAGGATCGTGGCGCTTTAAGTCAAAAAGGACGCTTTAGCCTCGGTCAGCTACAAGCATTTATCCAATCACAATCATCTGAGGAACAATTGACAATCCTCAAATTGACCCTGCAAGCCACAGAGGCGGGTAGCCTAAGCACGGCCAATGGTTTGAGAGTCAAAGCTAACTACGCGTTCGGCGAAGGCGAGACTACTATCTACCTCCAGATCAATCCTCGACGGCCCTTCAAAATCGAATTAGAAGGGAAAGTAGCGTTTACAGACTTAGAGATGATGAATGACTAACAAGGATTATTCTATGATCTTTTGATCCTTGAGCCAAGTAAGCATCGTCTCATAATAAGCATCACAAGCTTGCCAATTTAAGGCTGATAAATCTTCTTGATAGGCACAACTGATACATTTTTGTAAGCTATGATTACAGTCTTCAAAGACTTTGATGGTCAAGTTTGTAAGTGGATTTTCGCTATTACCGATTGTGTTTTCATATAGGGTTTTTGTTTTGCGCCAATCAACCTGAGAATCATCTTCTCCGAATAATGCCAATACTGGGCAATCGATGTTTCGGAGCATCTGATCAAATGATTCTATATAAACCCACAAGCCACTCTTTGGGTCAAAATGTCCTTTGCTGGTGTATGATTTTTGTTGCTGTAAATATGCTTTTCTATCCTCTTCAGGATTATCTGACTCTGCTGTATAGCCAAATAATCGTTGGCAAGTCTCATCCTTGATCAGCGGTTGCACGGCCGCTAGGTAATCCTCATAACTGCCTTGCGTACAAATGAATTTTTGGCCGAGGAGCCAAGCTTCATATAATTTTTCAGCTTCTTCCGGCTCTTTGCCTTCAATGATCAAGTTTGATTTTAATAGATAGCCGTAATTCTCCTTATCGTCTGTACCACTAACTGAAATCCAAAAGTCGATCGGGAATTGCTCATTGATCAATGGACAAATCCACCCTGCGCGACTAATGCCCCAAAGGCCGATCTTTTCGGAGCCGACAATCTCTAAGCTTTTAATTTTCTTGATTGCTGCAATCGCTTCATCTGCCGAGTTTTCAACTGCTTGCAGGGCATCAAATTCGCCCTCGCTATTGCCGCAACCCATTTTGTCCCACAAAACGACCGTCAGGCCTGATGCGACTAATTGATCCCGTAGGTTTGAAAACCAATTGCCTTCCACAAAATTAGTCTTACCATATCCTGGTACTAGTATCACTATCGCAGGAGAGGGATGATCTTGAGGCTTTTCGATTAATCCCCGCAAGGTTTTGTTTTCAAACTGAAATTCAAAGGGCTCAGATAGCTTTTGTGCAAACAACATTTGAGTAGTCAGCAAGCACAACACAATCGCTTTTAGGGAATAAGGGAGGATTCTCATCATAGGGGTTCATCTTTGCCATTATGGACTCCTAATGATTAAATCAGTTGTGAATTTATTTGCAATAATTTGAATTCAGCAAGAAAAACCGTCTCCGCTTTGTCAGTTCTACCGCATCAACAACCCCTAGTATCAAACCAGATATTGGGATAGCCAGTGTCATCCAGAACTTTGATCCAGCCTGTCCATTTTTTACCCGTCAGTTCCCCATCGTCACAGGGATGCTTATTGTATTCCTCTACATTGACCTCGGCCCAAAGGCCCAAGGCAGTCTTGCCTGTCAGTTGGATTCGATAGAGATCTCCTTTGACCGTGAATAGACGTTCATGAGAGACTCCAGGGCCTTTGCGGAGATTGAGGCCATATTCGGATGGGTAATAGGCGTGGTGGTTGTCCACGAGGAATTGTAGCCAATCTACAAATTGGAGATCATGGGCTTTGAGGCCTTCTAAGTTTACCCATTTGCCTCCTTTTAGGGTATGATGCAGCACCTTGATCCAGTTGTTACGTCTTTCGAATACGAGGAGGCTACTTACTTCGTAGCCGGTTTCTTGGAAGTCGTTTTGCGATACGATTTGGCGTTCCTCAGAGAGGGGAAAGGCATAAAACTCCTGATAAGGCAAGTCCTCATTAGGGGGCTGAAACAAGAGATAGCCTGCAAATTTACCATTGGGGCCATCGAAGTAAGGTAGCTTTTGCGCTAAGGGGAGTTGATAACGATTGGCATAAGCATTGGCCTCTTTTTGGAAGCTCAAGATTCCTATTCCCCAAGAATTGATATCGGCGGTCCAATTAGGCTGAAGAAGCAAGAGAACAGAAAAGATAAGTGTCATAGTAAAAATCTTTTTACCAATAAAAGCACAAAGGAGAGAAACTAATAAACGATAATGATGAAAAACTATCTACTCTGTATACTGATTGGCTTGCCAACATTCCTCCAAGCCCAAACCCTTCCGACTCAAACCCAGTCCTATGTGTGGAATAGTGCATTGTTTGATTGGGTGCTTGGCTCCGCTGAGAGTTATCAATATGACGAAAGGGATAGTGTGCGTGTGACCGACACTCAAAGTAATTGGTTTGGGCCTTTCCGGGTAATTCATACTAAAGATGAATCCGGCAAAGTAGTGGAATCATTATATCTGGGGTTTGATGCAAATAATGTCTGGACGCCCAGTCAACGCTCTACTACTACTTCAAGTGCAGCGGATTTAGATATTTTGCTAACAGAAAGCTGGCTAGATGGACAATGGCAAGCTCAGAATCGTAGTTTGATCCGTACTAAAACGATTGCGGCAGGTATCGAGATAGATCGGCAGTTTCAAATTTTTACCAACGGTGAGTGGGTTTATACGACTCGTTACCTCAGCGTACGAAATGAAGAAGACGTAGTCAGCAAGGAGCGCCACTTTGAATGGAGAAATAATGCGTGGGAGGAAACACTCTTTTGGGAGTATCAATACAATGCTCAGGGCGATCCCATTTACTTTGAACACAATAATGTAAAAGATGCATTTATCTCTAGAAATCGATGGGAATATACTTATAACGATGCGATGCAACTTTTGACGCAGAAGCTAGAAGAAGCCAATAGTGAGCCTCCTGTTTGGACTATACGCAAGGAGGAAAGTTATGAATATGATAGTGAGGGACGAGAATTGCTTAACGAACAACGAATTTTTAATTCTCATACTAGTATCAATCGTCAAGAAACCGAATATCGCGGAGATACGATCATCACGAGTCGATTCAGAGGTACTAATAATTCTCAATTAGAAGGGGTGTGGCGCTATTGGCGAGTTCCTGCTCCTCAAGAAAACGCGGCTGATACCTATTATCGCAATGATGCTTGGAAGAACGGGCAGTGGAAGCCGAGGAGTATCTCTAGGCGTAACTACCAATTTGATCAATATGACAATGTTACTCGTATAGACTTCGAAGAATATGTCAATGGCCAATGGGAAGCCCTACGATACTATACCCATAATTGGGAATATCGCGAAGATGGTGAACCGCTTAAGGTGGTGAGCTTAGAGTATAACTATAATACCCAACTTCAAATCCCAATAAACAAAACGATTTGGCGTTACGAGGATCGGAAAGAGAGGTCAGCCCGCCCTCTGATCGAAATCGCTCCTAATCCATCTACAGGACAGTTGAGCGTTGATTTTCATAGCGCGCCAGTTCCGCCGATCCGTTGGGAGCTATTGGACGAAACTGGCAGATTAGTGCGCTCGGGTGAGATAAGCAAGGATGCTCACAAGCTAGGCATAGAGCTAGATTTCGACGAGCTCCAGTTTGGCCTTTACATCTTCCAAATTCAATACGAAGACGGCAGCACAGTGGCGAAAAAATGGCAGAAGATTTAAAAATCAGCTTTTGTCTCTTGGTCTAAGCTGATTATGGTTTATTTAAAAATGAAGACTTTTTGCTAAAAATTTAAATAGGCTCTTATGCAAGCTTAGCAAATAGATTGTGTCGAGAGTTTTGCTAAAGTATAGTACTTTTATTGCTCACTAAACATTTGAGTACTATTAGCAGATTAACTCTATGCAACAACTTATTAGACACACCCTATTATTCACTCTTCTTTTTTGTGGATTATTCTCTCAAAGCTTCGCCCAGTCCGTCAATCAGTTACAGATTCGCTATCTCGAATTTCTTGAATCTCAAGAGATCGAAGGCAAAATTGACACTGATGGAGATATCCAATTCAAGCATGAGGAGCGTTCCTACTTTATCGAAGTAGATGCAACAGATACTGAGTTTTTTCGACTGGTTTTACCCAATGTTTGGCCTATTGAAAGTGAAGAGGAACGTTTACAGGTATTGCGCGCTGTGGACTTTGTCAATAATCAGGTGAAAGTGGCAAAAACTTATACGGTCAAAGATAACGTTTGGATTGGAATCGAAGTGTTTAGAGATGATATCGATGATTATGAAGAATATTTCGAACGTAGCCTTCAAGTTATTGACAGAAGTGTTGATTATTTCATCCAGAAAATGGAAGAGTAGGGAAGCTGCTTTTTATAGATTTGAGGGAGACGTTCGGCTGCAGCCGAACGCCTAAACCACTCAGAAAGTCAGCCAGTCTGGAAATATAAATTCCCGTCTGGCTCATTTTTTAGTGCATCAATATTGATATTCGATCATTTCGTCTACTCCTTCCAAATCGAGCATATGAAGACCGTTTCCGCCTTCATTTTGCAAGAGACTAAGATCAAACTGTAATTCTTCGCTGACTAATGCTTCACAATTGTCATTATCATCGAGTATCAATCGCATTGGAATCTGAGGCGGTAGCGAAAAAGTTTCTCCTTCGATTGCAAGGAGCGTAAAATCGACCTCACCACAGCCACCGCCATAACTGACAGTAATGATAAGGCAATCACCTTCTAGTTTGGCCTCGATTAGTTGGAAACCATCGCTAGCATCATTTTGATACCGTTGGCTATCACGAATGACTGCTTCACATAAATCTGGCTTCACTACTTCTCTACAAGCGATCAAACTCAGTAGAGGAAAGAGAAAAATAAATAGGCGCTTCATCTGGTTAAAATTAAGGTTAAGTAGCCAAAAGCCTGTGTGCTAGTAATGACGAGATGCGGCCTCTCGATGCTGCATACTGAATATTTGAGGAATCAACTACTTTTTAGATTTACCTTCCTTGTCTATGCTTCTCGAATGGGCGTTCTGCGAAGCAGGGAGGGGGAAATGTAAAGCCGCAATCCCGATATTTCGATTCATTGAGTGCTTCAAAGCATTGCTGCGCAGAACGCTCAGTCCTATATTTTAAAGAAGATTTTCCGTTTATACAGCCAATAGCACAAACTCCAAGCTAGTCCTAAGCAAATGAGGCTATGAGACAAAGCGTTCCACGAAGTGGCTAAGCCCTCCAATTTTTAAATCCCAAAAAGAGTGCCCAAGCTTCAATTTGCTTAAGGCACTCCTAGATAATACGGATCTACTATTGCTTCACCACTTTGGCTACGAAGCTAAGTTGGGCTTGTTGGTTGTAAACCTGGAGGAAATAAATTCGCGCTGGCAATTGACTGATAGAAAGTTGTTGCTTGCTTATAGTACCGAAAGCCAAGCGTTGCCCAGTAGGGCTAAAAAGTTCGTAGCGCCCCATCTGATCTAGCTCTCCTTCCAGATAAAGGAGCTCGCTGGTGGGGTTGGGATAGACACGCATGAGTGGATTTTGGTAAAGCCCATCTGTGATTGCATCCGAGAACTCGGTGCATTTTAGATCACAAGGCACAAACATGCCTTGGTCAAGGCGCACTTGGTTTTGCTCCAATACAGTGGAGGCAACTGCTCCGATGCTATGGGTCAATTGAGGGCCTGCTCCGGCTTGAATATCTCCGCCAAGAGAACCTAGCTGTTGCAAGCCGAGGGATTGAGCCGTTGTACAAGGCACAAAAGCAGCACACAGCAAAAGGGTAATTAGGACTTTCATGTTTGATAAAATTTGTAGGGTTTGCTAATCGACGTGGGAGCCTATCTTTGTTTAAATGCTTCCATTTCATCAGGGCGCTTTTCGCGAATGACTTGGTAGTTTTCAAAACCGTTGCGAACCGCCTTGGCTTCCCAATCAAAGGAGTAAGTGCCGCTTCCATTTTGTAATTCTTTGACTACAAAACCCTCCGCAGTGTATTCAAGGGCCGCTAAACCATAAGAGTCTGCTGAGCGAGGCGTCAGGATAATGGTCATCGTAGCAGGATTGGCAATCAGACCAAAATGCTCAGAAAAGTTAATGACGGCTCTGCCATTGACGAGTTCAGCAGTACCACGCTCATAAGCTGCTGCTTCTGGTCCTTCGATACAAGCGTAGACGATTTCTTTGTTAGCATCAAGCGGATGATCCATGACGAAGTTTTTCATATCAGCTTCGAGGACCCCCTGATTACTGGCATTGAC
>JBGCFA010000440.1:0-24416 GCA_045106675.1 Bacteroidia bacterium | reverse complement strand
GATGATATGTTCAAAGAAACGGGCCACGTCAATGCTTATTTCCCGCTATTTATCCCGAAAAGCTTTCTTAGCAAAGAAGCGGATCACGTTGAGGGTTTTGCGAAGGAATGTGCCGTCGTAACCCATTATCGACTCAAATCTGATCCTAATGGTAGCGGTCTGATTGTCGATCCAGATGCAAAGCTAGAGGAAGAACTCATCGTGCGTCCTACTTCAGAGACCATCATTTGGAGTACTTATCGCAACTGGATCCAGTCCTATCGCGATTTGCCTCTCCTGATCAACCAATGGGCCAATGTGGTCCGCTGGGAGCTACGTACCCGTATGTTTTTACGGACTACAGAGTTTTTATGGCAAGAAGGTCATACGGCTCACGCTACTGAGACAGAAGCTGTAGATGAGGCTGTACAAATGCTAAATGTATATGGCGACTTCGCCGAACACACCCTCGCAATCCCAGTGGTACGAGGCGTCAAAACTGCACGCGAACGCTTTGCTGGTGCTTTGGATACTTATACTATCGAAGCCTTGATGCAAGATGGTAAGGCATTGCAATCAGGTACATCTCACTTCTTGGGACAAAACTTTGCCAAGGCTTTTGATGTCAAGTTTGCGACCAAAGACAATAAAGAAGAATATGTCTGGGCCACTTCATGGGGAGTTTCGACTCGTCTGATGGGCGCTTTGATCATGGCTCACTCTGACGACAATGGTTTGGTACTGCCTCCTGTATTGGCGCCAATCCAAGTGGTTTTTGTGCCTATCTATCGTGATGATGCTCAAAAGGAAGCAGTCATGGCTAAGATCAACGAGCTAGCTGCTTCTCTCAAAGCATTAGACATTCGGGTCAAAATAGACGATGACGATACCAAGAAGCCGGGCTGGAAGTTTGCCGAGTGGGAACTCAAAGGAGTGCCAATCAGGCTTGGACTCGGTACCCGTGATCTAGAAAATGGTAAGATCGAAGTCGCACGTCGTGATTTGCTCAGCAAAGAAGTTCGCGATCTAGACGATTCGTTACCGCAGGATATTAAGGCCTTATTGGATGAGATCCAGCAAAACATCTATCAGAAAGCTTTGGACTTTCGCACCAATAATACACGCAAAATAGATAGCTGGGAAGCATTCAAAGCGGCTTTGGAAGATGATATACCAGGCTTCCTTTCTGCGCATTGGGATGGAACGACGGAAACGGAAGAGAAAATTCAGACTGAGACCAAGGCGACTATCCGCTGTATCCCAGTCGATAATGAACTAGAAGACGGCGTCTGCGTCTATTCTGGTCAGCCTTCTAAGCAACGAGTGCTTTTTGCCAAGGCTTACTAATTGCCAATAATAGATTTCAATGTCGAATGTTCAAGGTGCACAAGCTTTGGGCATTCGGCATTTTTGATTTTGCCTCTAAACATAGCCAAACGGTAGGGACGTATTGCATACGTCCCCAAAAGCAAGCGTTCCGCGAAGCGGGGAAAATCCATAGATACCGGATATACTCATCCCTCCGCATCTTGGCATGAAGAGTTTGATGTTTTTCTCTCCTGCTGACAACCAATTCACTTCTTGGACATTCAGCATTGGCCATTCTAAAACCCAATACTCACCCGCGCTCCCAACCAATACTGGAAGCGTGTCCCAAAGTCTCCGGTCCATTCATTGCGGACGTAGGGAGCGAGTTCTGAGAAGTATTCAAGGGTCTCTTGATCTTGCCAATTGCTGGTATGTAGATAAGCCGTAGGACCAATCTGCCAGCGATATTTACGCCCGAGCGGACCGTTCCACGCAAAGTGGAGCTCATTGAGGAGATTGAGTTCAACCTCATCCATCCTACTATCAAATATTTGCGAAGTCGTCCACTCTAGTTGTAAGCGATGGCTGCCAAATAGCGGAAACTGTGTACCTGCACCATAGCCCAATGATAGATAGCTCGAAGACCGATTGATACCGCCGCCAATGGTGAAAATATTGAATAGACGAGCCGCTCCCGTTTTATAACTCAGCATGAGAGGCAGCGTTTCCGAGCCGGAGACCACCATACGATGGTAGCCCTGGCGCACATAACTAAAAATCCCAATAGGCACCCCTTGGATGCTATCACAAACATTGAAAGGAGCGATCTGCACTCCTTTGACCGTTTTTGCTACATTGAGGAAGCTTGAGAGTTGTCCTCCAGAAACGTTGCGACCAATATTGAGCACGCTCGCAAATTGCCAGCCTTTGACATTGCTGGCCCAATTGTAGAAACCTCCGACTTGTAGCCCATTGACGTTGCGCAAGGCGAAATTGCCAAAACCAGCCACTTGGATACCATTACCTTCACCTGTCAGGACATTGGCAAAGCCCGCTACTTGCAAACCATAGTGCAGGGTATCGGCCCAGTTTGCCACTCCGGCCACTTGTACGCCCGTAATCGAACCTCGATTGATATTGCTAAAACCCGCTACTTGAGTGCCGTATAGACGCCCACCCACCACATTACCTCCACCACTGATTTGGACGCCTTTGACATCATAGCGGACTACATTGAGGAAGCCGCCAACCTCCAGCCCTTGCACACCTCCGGCATAACCTGCCAGTAGATTGAGGGAAAAGATATTGTTGTATTTGCCCGATTGTAACAAGTTGGTCCCAAGCGGACTGATCAAGGTTACTTGGGCAAAACGAGTCTTGAGTTGATTGCGGTAGGTAGGTTCTTGGAGCACATCCTCATTAATCAGCAATTTCACAAAAAAGACGTCGTCAATAGCGCTCGTAGGTGCGATTTCGAGTTCGGGCTCAGGCACTTTTCCGGCTATGGGTTCAACGATGATAGGGGCCTTTTTTTCCAGTTCTTCCTCCACGGGTTCTGCCACGGGGAGTTTTTCCTTTGCTTTCGGTTTCTTCTGAGCTATCGGCGGTGCCGAACGATGGCTTGCTTTAGAGGGAGGAGCAGGTTCTATGATGATGTATTTGCCAACGATCCGATATTGTAATTGTAGGTTGCCCAGCAGATCATCTAGGATCGCAGACAGGCGGATTCGTCGATAGTTATCTGTGATTTTGCGATCGAGAGGGAGTAGCGCTGGATTGTAGGAAAAGGAGCACTCGGCAATTTCGGAAAGCGCATAGAGCGCGTCCTCCAAGGATTGGTTTTCAAACTGGATGCTGATTCTTTGGTCTAATAGCGTTTGGGCAAAACTATTTCCGGCAAAAAGTAAAGTCAGCATCAGCCAGTATCGTAAAGCTGGAAGCATGGACTACGCGATTATTGACTATTGACAGGCGGTT
Organism: Bacteroidia bacterium; assembly: GCA_045106675.1. Classification (GTDB taxonomy): domain Bacteria; phylum Bacteroidota; class Bacteroidia; order J057; family J057; genus JBCAWW01. The sequence continues at coordinate 21,152 of JBGCFA010000440.1, read as the reverse complement.
GCATGGATGATGATCGTATCGTTTTGGGTCTCCTGACGTACTTTGAGGGTTTCCTGCATGAGCATGAGGATATTTTCCAGACTTTCGTTTTCAAAGTCTGCGCTCCAGATGCAGGGCACACTGTTGGGATTGGCCAGGCGAACAGGGGTATCATACAATTCGTTGATGCGGTCTATTGCCTCTTTGAGTGGGGTGCGTTTGAAATCTAGTTTACGGGTTTTCCAGGCGATAGCGTTGAGGTCGGGCTTGCTAAGTTTGCGTAAGCCCCTCTTTTCCATCATGGCTATGGCTTGTTCTCCTGCTCGGAGAACGACCCGCTCCAAGCGATTGGTAACCTCTACTTGGCCTTCGGCCACGGTCACTTGGATTTGGCGTTCGACGGAGTCGATTGCTACTGAAAACTCAGTCCCTACTACTTTGACCTCCACCTCGCCAGCAGCCACTTTGAAAGGGCGCGTACTATCTTTGCTTACGGCAAAGTAGGCTTCTCCTCTTTTAAGCTCGACGGGGCGTTCGACAGCGTCGAAAGCCTCAGGATAAACAATCTCGGCCTCGGCATTGAGACTGATATCTGTACCATCGGAAAGGATGACTTCTAGGGACTCGGCATTACTAGCCTGGGTGATTTGTAAGGCAGCCTTGGGACCTTGTGAAAACTGTAAACCGGCCCACGCCAACAATAAAGCCACTGCCGCAGCGGCAGCATAATAAGGCCAAACGATACGTTTTACGACCGCTTGTTGAGGCTGTACTTGGGCTTTGAATCGGTCCCAGGCACCATCGGTACGGGCCAAAAATCGCGGATCTATCTCTTCCATCGTTTCCCAGTCTGACTGCATCGCAGCCAGATAGAGGCGATTGTTAGTATGCACTTTCAACCATGCCTCCACCTCTGCCTTTTGGGCAGAGCTAGCTTCTCCAGCGACGAGAGCCGCGAGAGAGGTTTCAGGGATGGGTGATGTGGGTAGAGATTCCATTCGTTAGTATGACACGCTTGCGATAAAGATACCCTTACTCTAAAAGATAAATTATTAATATCCACCAGATGGCCCGCAGATCATGCAGCCAAAGACGGAGTTGTTTCAATGCTTTGCCCATCTGACTTTCTACGGTTTTGGGCGATAGTTCGAGCTTCTCAGCAATCTCTCGATAGCTTAAGGCATCAAAGCGACTCATCCTAAATATCCGTGCTCGCTGAGGCGGTAATTTGCCAATCGCTTCATAAACCCTTTGCTTGACATCGCTGGTGATAGCGGGATCAAAAAACTCGCTATCGGCTCGTTCGTCTTGATGTTGTTGATGATGTTTGACCCTGACGGCTTCGTTGCGCTTGAGATTGAGACAACGATTGTGTACCGCTCGAAAGAGATAAGACTTGAAAGAAGTCTGTATGTTGAGATCGCTTCTTTTTTCCCAAAGTTGGATAAATACGTTTTGTACTACCTCTTCTGCACTATCTGCATCGCCCGTAAATTTGCACGCATACGCACAAAGCCCCGCGAAGTACTGACGAAAAAGCTGTTCAAAGCTTTTGTCGTCCCGCAAATCTGATATGGGGAGGCTGGAGTTATGCATCGGTTCAATAGACAAGGGCTAAGCTAAAAGGTGGCAGCATCGGAAAAATATTTTTTAATAGTTATTAGACTCCTCAACCAGGCTGGATGCTGCTGGAAGAGTCTGCGAGGATGAGTAGCTAGTAGACTATGTTCCGCTCAGTACTTTTTTAGAATTTCAATCAATTTGGTATTCACATAGATATTCTCCCTACCTATTTTCTTTGACTCTAAGACCTCGATTTCTTTTAGCTGTTTCAAATATCTTGAAGCAGCTTTTCTTTCGACTCCTAATTTTTCAACCACAAACTCTATTTTAGAATAGGGTTGTTCATACAATAATTCAATCAATTCCTTCCTATATAGCTTAGGCGCCTTTTCAGATACTTCTGCTATTGTTTCATCCAATGCGTTTTTGATTGAATTAATTTTCTCAATGGTCATTTTTGAGGTTTCTTCAATTGCCTTAAGCATATACAATATCCATTCCTCCCAATTCCCGTGCTTATTGACATTATTTAGCAATTGATAATATCTGTCTTTACTATCGATTATATAGGCGCTTAAATATAGAATTGGTATTTCGATTAGATTATTTAGAATGAGATATAAAATATTCAAGATTCGGCCTGTTCGACCATTACCATCATAAAACGGGTGAATGCTCTCAAATTGACAGTGTAATATTGCCAGATTTATCAAGGGCGGTATTTCGTCTTCATTTACATTGTAGTGATTCAAGAAATTAGATAGCAAATCTAGGATGTTAGCCTTATCCTGAGGAGGCACATAAACTACTTCTGCTGTTTTATCATTTTTCAAGACAGTCCCTGGTGTACTTCTTATTCCAGCATTATTTTCTATTACAATCCTCTGGAGATCTACGATGTCTCCTAACCTCAAAAATCCTTGCTGCTTTATGAGCTCAAAACCTTCAAAAATTGCTTTCCGGTAATTGATTACCTCCTTTGTTTCTGGACTATGATTCGATTTAGAAGACAATGCCTTATACAATTCGTCCTGAGATGTGATGATATTTTCTATTTCAGAACTGTCCTTAGCTTCTCGCAAAACGATAGCATTTACCAACATTTTCTGATTGGGAATTGTATTCGCGATTCCTTTCAATTCTCCCAGCGCACTTGAAGACTTTGACAATTGCTTCAAAATAGGAATTGTCTCAATTTTGTCTCTTGAAGGTGGAAGTGGCGGTAACTTATCTGGATGTGGGACACTTTGTCTCATATATGCTCGATGTGTACCAAAAATATAAAATTAGGTACACAAATCAAGCGTTTGTTAATTTTTGCCCATCCTAATTTTAAGCAATATTGCTCGTTTAAAAAGGCCTCTGCCTTATCTATAATCTCTCGAAACTACTTTATCTCTTGCTTTTTTATTGTCTTTATACCAGAAACAGTATAGAGTCGTCCTCATCATGAAAAAGATATTTCACCTTGAGCTAATTGTTTTGAGGCAAAAGAATAAATATTAGCTCCTGATAGTAGCTGATTGGTTCAATCAACTACTTTTTATGAAAAAATATTGCCGGCAATAGGGGTAGGGCTACTTGGGCCGTGACTTAGTATTGAAAACCCAATCGGTCCACACCCAAATAATATCCTAATCATGAAGCGTTGCCTCTACTCTTTTCTGCTCCTCTGTTTCGTGCTTCCTCTCCTCCAAGCCCAAGACAATGTCGCGCTGCGTCATCGCCCCTTCCAAGTTTCTTTGGTTTATCCATTGAGTACCAATGGCCCTAAAGCTGCCCAGTTTAGCAATAGTTTGTCCTTCAATATGATCGCTGGCTACAATGGTGGTCTCAATGGTATCGAAATGGGAGGCTTCCTAAACGCGATCAAGCACAATGCCAATGGTATCCAAATGTCAGGTTTCGCCAATGTCGTCGGTAAAAACCTAAACGGTATGCAGATGGCAGGCTTCCTAAATATGACGGGCAAAAGTGCCAATGGGATGCAAATGGCTGGTTTTGCCAACTTATCTGCCAAGCATGTCAAAGGAATGCAGTTTGCAGGTTTTACCAATGTGGCTGGCAAAAGTGTACGCGGCGGTCAGTTTAGTGGTTTTCTCAATCTGGCTGGTAAAGATGTACGAGGGATCCAAGCGGCTGGCTTTGCCAATTTCGCAGGCAAGGATTTTAGAGGCTTACAAACCGCAGGTTTTGCCAATATTGCCTCTGGCCATGTACGAGGCTTACAGCTTTCCGGATTTTTTAATTACGCCAAGAAACTCAGTGGTGTACAGATTGGCGTCATCAACTATGTTGACAAACTCGAAAAGGGAGCACCCATTGGATTGATCAGTATCGTCCGCAAGGGAGGAATTAGAGCCATTGGCCTTAGTCGTTCAGATATGTTTAACTATGAAGCGACACTTCGTCTTGGAGCGCCTGCTTTTTACAATATCCTCTCTTATGGTTGGGCTCCCGTGGAGAACGCTAACAATGCTTGGTCTCTTGGTTATGGACTCGGTATGATGACTAACCCAGAGCGCAACATAGGTGTCCAAGTTGAAGCAGTCTCCTATCAGATATTTGAAGATGGTACTTGGTATGTCGATGAACTCAATATGCTCAATCGCTTATCTGGAAACCTACAATTGAGATTGATTGGTGGATTTTCACTCTACGGTGGTGTCGCCATGAATGCGGCAATTTCGCAAAGAACAAATAGAGAGGGGCAGATTGGTTCTGACTTACTCCCTAATGAACTATATCAAGATGGTTTTGCTGACGGTGGTCGTACACGAGTGAGTGTATTTCCCGGCTTCCAGTTTGGTGCCATGCTTGAATTATAAGAACTCGTATCGTGAGCGGTGCGCAAGCCGCCCATTTTTTAGAGGTTTAGTGGTAGGGATCGGCTATGCCTGGCCGGTCCCTTTTTTTGTTGCTACAGCTTGCAATTTGTCGGTTAGCTACGGCATGCATGCCGTAGTTACAGTTTTCGCACGATCACGCCCTTGATTTCTCCGATTTCGTCAGTTCCTATGGATAGCGCCTGTAGGCGAACGCTTTGTTTCCCGGCTTGCAGCTCCAGATTACCCATCGATAACTCGGCCCAACTTTGTTCTAATGCTTCGGCCCTAACGCCAGCCACTCTATCATAGTTTGGCAGTATCGTCGGTATAAAAGTCTCCGCAATACTCGCATCTAAACTTTGATTTCCAACCGTCAATTGTAAATCCGAACCCAAGCGTTCTGCAGGGCAGGTATATAAAACACTAAAAGCATAAGTGCCCGACTCGGCTGCAACGACCTCCCAATGGACAGTCGCACTGGTATCTTGCCAACTCACAATCCAGTCATGCGCCCAACCATTTGGATTACGTTTATAGGCCAAATCGCCTTCTAACTGAGCTTCATGAGCTGGTAACTCTACTTGTGGTGATTGCGCATAGCCGATCGGTATCGCCGGGTCTGTCGGGCCGGCAGCAGTAACTTCTGTATACCAATCGAGATAACGCTGCTTATAAATTGCCACCGAATCTGGCATTTGCTCGGCGATATTGCTCGTCTCCGCTGGATCAATGATCATGTCGTAAAGCTCCACTTTGTCCTCGCCACGCATGATGAAATGGTGTTGCTCATTGCGCATGGCGCCCGGATAAATCATAGGACTAGCGCCGTGGTTTTGGTGGGAGTAGAGTGTCCTTGCAGGGAACGCTTGCTTTTTTCCTTTGAGCCAAGCACTGAGGTCGATACCATCCACGGCATTGCCTTCGGGCTTTTCAAGACCTGTCAACCCCATCAAAGTCGGCAAGATGTCGATATGGTCAGTAAGATGGTTGAGAGTTTGTCCAGCCTTGACTTGGCCGGGCCATTTGATGATACAAGGTACCCTAAGGCCACCTTCATAAACTCTGCCTTTCCAACCGCGCATATTGCCATTATAACGCATACCATTGGGACCATTGTCGGTGATAAAGACGACGATAGTATTTTCTGTCAGGCCCAATTCCTCCACTCGAGCCAGTAAGCGACCGATGTTTTCGTCCATATTTTCGACCATGCCATAGACTGAGGCATTTTTGTCGGTGAGACCACGCGCTTTGTATTTGTCAAAGTATTTGTCAGGCACCTGAAACGGACTGTGCGGTACATTGTAGGGGATATAGCATAGAAAGGGCTCTTTTTGATGCTCCTCGATATAGTTGATCGCCTGATCGGTGAGGACATCAGTGATATAGCCTTCGGTTTTGAGAGAGCCCGTATTTTCGATCAAGGTGGTATTGAAGTAGTTGGACCAATGGCCAGAGGTAAAGCCCACGAAACGTTCAAAGCCTTGTCCTAATGGATTGAGAGGATAGTGGGCGCCATTGTGCCATTTGCCAAAGCAGCCTGTGCGGTATCCATTCGCTTTGAAGGCTTCGGCGAAGGTGAGTTCTTCTTCGCGCATATTTTCGGTTCCACGCGTCACCCAAAAGGTCCCCGTCCGCAGATGATAGCGCCCCGTCATGAGAGAAGCGCGAGTAGGGGCACAAACGGGACTAACGTAAAACTGATCCAAACGAGTGCCATCGTTCGCAAGGCGATCCAAAATAGGCGTGTCGATCGAATCATTGCCGTGAATCTGTAGATCACCATAGCCTTGATCGTCGCTGAGAATAAAAATGACGTTCGGCGGAGCCGGTGGAGTAGGAGACTGGCAAGCAATCAAAGTAGTTGCGAAGAGAAAAAGAAAACCAATCGTGCGCATAGTAGTTTAGATTATCTTTACGAAAGATAGGCGCAAATCCCTTAGCCATGCTGCCACTATCCAGACTACTAATACAACTTTGATGTCCAATTTTCAAGGAAAGACGGTTTTTATCACGGGTGCGAGCCGAGGTATCGGTAAAGCGATTGGTTTACGACTTGCCCGCGAAGGTGCTAATATTGTGATCGCCGCCAAGACCGCAGAGCCACATCCTAAGCTACCCGGTACGATCTATACGGCAGCTAAAGAAATGGAAGCCGCGGGTGGTAAAGCCCTACCCGTGATCGTGGACATCCGCGACGAATCCCTGATCCAAGTCGCAGTAGATAAATGTGTGGAGACTTTTGGTGGGATCGATATCTTGATCAATAATGCTAGTGCGATCTCCCTGACAGGAACGCTAGAAACCAATATGAAGCGCTATGATCTCATGCATCATATCAATACGCGTGGCACCTTTTTGACCAGCAAGCTCTGTCTTCCACATTTGCTCAAGGCTGATAATCCGCATGTTCTCAATCTTTCGCCTCCACTCAATCTTGATCCGAAATGGTTTGGCACGCACGTCGCTTACACCATGGCCAAATATGGGATGAGTATGTGTGTATTAGGCATGGCCGAGGAATTCAAAAAGCAAGGCGTAGCCTTCAATGCATTATGGCCCCGCACTGCCATCGCTACGGCTGCCGTCAAAAATATACTAGGCGGCGACCAAATGGTAGCGCGTTCTCGGACACCGGAAATCATGGCTGATGCTGCTTATCATGTTTTGCAGCGAGATAGCAAAAGCTGTACGGGCAATTTTTTCATTGATGATGAAGTGCTCATCAGTGAGGGGATCAGCGATATGACACCTTATGCGGTCAATCCAGATTTTAAGGACGAGTTGATTCCTGACTTCTTTTTGTAGGCTGCTACGCAGAACGCTAGGGTTGAGGCGCAAAATCTTGCGCCTTTACGATCGATTCGATCCTTGGAGTTTTATCAGTCCTGAGACTTGTTGAGGCGCAAAATCTTGCGCCTTTACGCTCCTCGCCGCTTCGCGGAACGCGTGGGAATGGTGTGGTGGCTCCGGCATGCATGCCGAAGCTACACAAACGGGTTTATATCCGGGTTTTGTAACTCACTGATGGTCGAACAACAAGCGGCGGCTGGATCACCAGATGCTGCAAGGGAGCCTTGCCAATATTCATTGCCGGGATAGGAGTTGCCGTCCCAAGCATAGTTTGCTACGAGAAGTTTGCCTGCGTCAGCGCCGCTTAATTTTACCGCAGGACTTTGTTTGTCAAAGGAGACATTTACTTCCGCTGGAAATGTTGTCGCTAAATCATGGGTTGAGTCTGGAAACCATGAAAAACGCAAATCTGAGATGTGGGTAAAATCGTTCGCGGCTAGCGTATCTCGATAAACCTCCACTTGTAATTTTGCTTGTAAAGCTTGAAGACTAGGGATGGCCCATACGCCAATGCCCAATCCTATAGCGACCGCATATGCTTTGGTTTCGACTGCTTTGGCTCTATCGTTAGCATCGCGTAAAAAGGGCTCTATCACCCTACGAAGGCGTTGCTTATAGACTTGAGTGTTGAGATAATAGGGCTTGCCAAAGATATTGTCATTTGGGAAGGACACATAATGACCGCTTTGATCTTCACTGGCAGTAGCGTAGTCTGGAAAGTAGGAGCGTTCGGCAGGGCCGCTATCGTAAAACTCAGCCCAAAGCGGAAGGGTCCAATCTCCTCCCTCGGCATTAGGGCCGTAACCATTGGCGGCAGTGTTTTGCTCCTCGGTGATGATCATATGCTGCCATTCCATCTTGCCGGGGCGTTCGAAGCGAGCCCCTACCAGCCCGGTGTAAATACCTTGCTCCTCAAAAGTGCCTTTGGCAGCTATTTGGCCTTGATTATTTCGGCTTCCGTCATTGATGAAGTAAGTAGGCACGGAAACACCTAATAGAGCGGCTATGGCCATCTCTTGATAAGAATTGTACTCTGCCAGTATAAGTGGCGCTGTTTCAGTATCGGTTCCGATGGTATCAAATCCGCCGGTGCCAGTACGCTTATCTCGCAATATGTAGGCGTCGCTTGACATCATAAACATCAAGGGACGCTTGGCGATCAATTTGTGGAGGAAAGCGGCTAGATCGATTTGACTATAGTAGGCTCGCTCGACACTGCTGCCGTGAGTCTGGGCTGCTTTGAGAAAGTTTGCTGCTAGCTGCTGTGTCTTGGGATGAAGGACAAGGCGGACATTCGCGGCCTGCTCTGCGATTTGCTCAGGAGAGTAGTTGAGAGGCGGAGCCGTGAGATTGGCAATACGGTTGCTTTGGACAGGAAAAGGGTAGAGCTGCTGCGCAGAACGCTGGCAGAGTTGCTCATAGCTGAGAGGAGAGGTTTTCATGTTTTTAATTAAAAAGCTGTTGACTCAAGATAGGTAATCCCTAGAATTCTACTATTTTTCGGATAGAATTGACCTAAGCTACTATTATGAAATTGAATCCAGCCTTGTATGGACGCCTGTCCTTGATGATGTTTTTTAACTACTTCATCTGGGGAGCGTGGTATGTGACAATGGGAATCTATCTACCAAAAACTCTTTTAACCTCTGGCACAGAGATTGGAATTGCCTATGGAGCAGGAGCCCTTGCTGCGATGATTTCCCCTTTCTTTGTGGGATTGGTAGCAGATCGTTTTTTTGCTACAGAACGGGTATTAGGAGTCCTTCATATTGTTGGTGCAATACTTTTGTACTTGGTATCAAAAGCAGAAGATTTTGGGAGTTTCTATCCTTTAATCTTGCTGTATTCTATTTGTTATATGCCCACAATCGCACTTTCCAACTCGGTGGCTTTTTATCAGATGTCAGATGATAACAAAAGCTTTCCTTGGGTAAGAGCATGGGGAACTGCCGGTTGGATTGTAGCCGGTTTGTCAATTGGTTGGATGGATGTTGCAACAGAAACGCTGCCTTTCCTTATTGCTGCGGGGGCATCATTGTTTATGGGATTATACTCATTTAGCCTTCCACATACTCCTCCCAAACTTAAAGGTCAAAAAATAAGTGTTAGAGAAGTGATTGGCCTTGATGCACTCAGTTTATTACGAGACAGATCATTCTTAGTGTTGTTTATTTCCTCTTTACTTATTTGTGTTCCTTTATCGTTCTACTATGGTGGTGCAGCAGATTTTCTTACCGAGATTAACTTTGAAAATCCTGTTGGTCGTATGACTTTTGGACAGATTTCAGAGTTTGTCTTTTTGCTATTAATGCCTTTCTTTTTCAGACGCCTAGGAGTTAAAAAAATGATTTTGATTGGTATGGCTGCGTGGTGCGTTAGGTATTTAGCATTTGGTTTTGGTGAAGTCGGTGGAGCTTCTGAAGGCTTATTATTCTTAGGCATCATTCTACATGGAATATGCTACGACTTCTTTTTCGTTACCGGCCAAATCTATGCAGACAACAAAGCCCCTTCTCATCTTAGGAGTTCTGTCCAAGGATTGATGACCTTTGCTACCTACGGAGTAGGGATGTTTATTGGAACATATGCCTTTGGAGTTATCAAAGACAGTTACATTACGAAAGGAGGCCATGATTGGCAGTCTATCTGGATGATACCAGCAGTATTTTCAGTAGTAGTGTTGTTATTCTTTATGCTTGCCTTCAATGACAAAAGTGCCCAAGGCACCGCTAGTATTGAGGAAGATCAAACTGCTTCTGATGCAGCGCCTACCCAAGCCTAGATGAAGCGATTTAAATGGTTGCTCAAGCGGATCAGTTGGTATCCTCCCTATCTCGGGGCGGGTATCAAAGTACGTGAAGTCTCAGCCGATTATACGCGCTTTGTGGTGGAGATGAAGCAGCGTTGGTATAACCGTAATGCCGTCGGGACTCATTTTGGTGGTTCGCTGTATTCGATGTGTGATCCTTTTTTCATGTTTATCGTGATGGCCAATTTGGGGGAGGATTTTATCGTTTGGGACAAAGCGGCTAAGATTGAGTTTGTTTCCCCAGGTCGGGGAACGGTCCGTGCAGTCTTCGAAATCTCAGCTGAGCGACTCGAAGAGATAAGGGCAGACGTTCTCCTGCAAGGAAAAAATACCTATTGGTTCAAAGCCTCGGTCTTGGGAGAAGATGGTAAAGTGGTTGCAGAGATCGATAAGGAGGTGTACGTTCGCGTAAAGCGGAAAAAAGGGTAAAGGGCTAGAACCCTGTCTCCGTTTAATCCGATTCATATCTCAAACCAATAACCTTTTTTGAGGAGGAGGTTATACTTTTTTCGATCAAACTTATAGAGGAATGCTCCCTTTTTGGAAGTGCTTTTGTCCTTTTTGTCTAGTTTGACGAGTAGTTTGCTGGCTAGGATTTTTTTGCGAAAGTTGCGGTCATCAATTTTACGTTGATAGATCGCTTGATAGACTTTTAGCAATTGTGGCAGGGTAAACTGGGAGGGTAATAATTCAAATCCAATGGGGCGATAGCGCGCAAATTCACGCAACTTCTCAATCGCCATCTCAACCATGTCATTATGGTCAAAAACGAGTTGGGGGATGTCATTGAATGAGACCCATTGTGCTTCATGATCTGCAATTTTTATTTGCTTATGGGTGGGACTTTGGATTAGGCTCCAATAAACACTGGAGACGACTCTCGCTCCTGGGTCGCGTTCAACTTCACCAAAAGTATGTAGTTGTTCAAGGAAAACTTTTTCGAGTCCTGTTATATCTCGTAACACCTTATGTGCGGCTTCTCCGATCGCTTCTTTTTTTTCAACGATTCGGCCGATGAGAGACCATTTTCCGGCTAAAGGTTCTACTTCTCTCTTGAAAATCAGCAACTTAAGTTCACCTTCTCGATATCCGAAAATAACACAGTCAACTGCCAATAGCAGTTGATTCTCATTAGCATAAGTATTGGGTGAGGCTTTTGCCATAAGACCTAAAGGAAAAAATCACTACCACAAATTTGGAATAATTTCTTGGATAATATACGATATCCTTTTATTTTAAACGTACAAACTACGTTTAATGCGATGTGCTAACATAACTACTACTAATATCCTTTTGAGACTAACTACTTATTAGATAAGATTTTATTTTAACCTCTCCTATCTACTACTGCATTCGATTTTAAAGGAGCCGGTTTTTTCACACATGTATCGCTTTAATATTGGTTAAAGAGAAATCTTAGACCAGATAATGGTGTGCTACCTAAACTTTTACTAAATTCTTATAACCTACTAAAACTAACTTATCTTTTATGCGAAGAAACAACTACTACTCACTACTGCTGATGTTGTTGCTTTGCCTTTTTGGCTTTAGCAACAATGTTTCGACGGTTTCGGCTACGCCGACACCGCCAGCGGAAGAGGCGCTTCTGGCTTCGGTCAGCGGCACCGTACGCGCAAGTGATACCAATGAACCTCTGACAGGGGCTACTGTATCGATCCAAGGTACTACCCGTGGGATACTCACTGATGAATCTGGAAAGTTTAGCCTTGAGGTGGAAAACCCTGCCGATGCTATCTTGATGGTCTCCTACATTGGTTACAAACGAGTACAAGTACCGGTCAACGGTCAGACTTCTATCGAAGTAACGATGGATCCTGATTACGCTCAACTTGAAGAAGTTGTTGTTACCGGTTATGGTTCTCAGAAAAAAGAGAATTTAACAGGTGCTGTTGGAGTCGTTTCCGCCGATGCGATTGAAGCGCGTCCGATCACCAATGCTTCACAGGCCTTGCAAGGTCAAGTGAGTGGAGTTTGGATCAACCAAAACTCAGGCGAGCCAGGGCAAGATGGTGCTACAATCCGTATTCGCGGTGTAGGTACCCTCAACGATCCCAATCCTTTGATTTTGGTAGACGGTATTGAGGCGCCTTTTGGAAATATCGACCCTAATGACATCGAGAGTATCACCGTCCTAAAAGATGCTGCCTCGGCTGCTATCTATGGTTCGCGTGCCGCTAACGGGGTAGTTTTGGTTACTACTAAGCGTGGCAATCGCAACGAAAAACCACAGATTAGCTATAGTGGTTACGGAGGGGTGACCCAAGTCAACAACATCCCTGATTATGTGTGGAACTCCCAACAGTTCATGCAGCTCCGCAATGAAGCTGATGCGAATTCGGGTAATCCTGCTCTTTATCCAGCCGATATTGTCGCCAAATTTAGTGATGGCAATAATCCTAACTACAATACCAATTGGTATGATGCGGTATTTAGAGATGCCCCAATCCAGCAACACAATGTATCTGTAAGAGGCGGTAGCGCAACGACCAATTTCAACCTCTCAGTTGGCTACCTTAACCAAGGTTCGGTGGTAGATTTTACCGAAGGTTCACAGCGATACAATGTTCGCTTAAATATTGATACCAAAGTTGCCGAAAAATTCACGGTTGGTACTAGCATCTATGTAAGCCGCCAGGAATCAAACCTTGATGCTGTAGAGCAGGATGGTGGTATCTTGGCCCGTGCTACTCGTCTCGGACCCAACTTCCCTGCCTATGATAGCCAAGGTCGTATTGCTGACCGTGGCCGTGATATTAATGACATCGAGCTTTCTACCCCAAATATTCTTGCTGAGATTCAGGCTTTCAATCGTCGATTGATTGACAGTCGTATGTTGGGTAATCTCTATGCTGAATATGAAATTATTGATGGTCTTAAATTGAGAGCAACATTTGCCGCCAACTATCAGACTGATGATGATACCTATTTCAACAAAAGTGTCCCTACTTATGATTGGGAAACTGGGGATAGAGGATTGATTTGGGTGGAAAACCGTTCCCTCCGCAATGAATACCAAGAAAGCCTCAATTTGACTTCTTGGTTACAAGCTACTTATGAGAAAACTTTTGGGGCTAATGCTATTACCGTCATCGGTGGTATCAACCAAGAAAGTTCTGACACCCGTTTTTACGGTGCTTCTCGTATTCAACTACCTTCCAATTCTCTACCAGCATTGATTACGGGTAACCCTGAAACCTCTACCAATTACGGTGGTCAAACTCAGTGGGCATTACGTTCCTTCTTCGGCCGTGTTAGTTATGCTCATGCGGATAAGTATCTCTTCGAGTTCAACATCCGCCGTGATGGTTCTTCTCGCTTTGGTGCTAATAACCGTTGGGCAACTTTCCCTTCCTTTTCTGCTGGTTGGGTTATCTCTCGTGAAGAATTCATGAAAAATATCGCTGCGATCGATTTCTTGAAGATCCGTGCTTCTTGGGGACAGTTGGGTAACCAAAACATTGGTAACTATCCATCTAAGGCAGTTATTTCCTTCGCTCCCGCTTATTCCTTCGGAGGAGCTATCGTTGGCGCTGCGGCGCAGACATCTTTGGGTAATCCAGATCTTCGTTGGGAGACTACTACTCAAACTGATATTGGTATCAACCTAGCGCTTTTTGAAGGACGCATCAGTATCGAAGCGGATTTCTTTAACCGCATCGCGGATGATATTCTTTTCGACCAAATCAATCCTGGTGTAACAGGCGTTCGTACCCCGACTACTGTCAATATCGCGAAGGTTCAAAATAGAGGTTGGGAATTAGGACTCAATCTATCTCAAAATATCGGCGATCTGCGCATTCGTATCGGTGGTAATGTCACCAATGTACAGAGTGAGGTTCTACAAATTGATCCCACTTTGACTGGTGAAGCTGACCGTGTATTACAAGGCTCGTTTATTATCCAGCGCGGTTCTCCCGTAAATGCTCTTTATGGCTTAGATGCGATTAGTATCTTCCAGAGTCAAGAAGAGATAGACGGAGCTCCTGATCAAAGTGCTTTTGGTACTCCTACTCCCGGTGATCTTCGCTATGCTGATCAAAATGGTGATGGTGTAATTACGATCGATGACCGTATGGTTCTAGGACAGGATAATCCTACTTGGTTATATGGTGCAAACTTAAATCTTGATTACAAAGGCTTTGACTTATCTGCCCTTTTCCAAGGGATCGCAGATGCTCAGACTTTTGAAACTTCGCGTTTCTATGCTCCATTTGCCAATAGTGGTGGTGTGGCTACTATCTGGGAAGATCGTTGGACACCCGAAAATCCAGATGCGACTCTCCCTAAGATTCGTATCGGTCAGTCTGGTATCAACTATAATGTAGCACATGACTGGTGGATGACTGAGCGGGATTACTTCCGTTTGAAAAACGTGCAATTGGGATACAATTTCCCTGCTGCTATGTTTGAAAACAATTTCATCCGCAGTGTCCGTGTCTTTGTTAATGGTACAAATCTTTGGACGAAAACCAATTATATTGGCTTTGATCCAGAACGTGCTGAGCGTAATACTAATGGTGGTTCAGGCTATCCTCAGCTGAGAATTTTCACCGCTGGTATTAACTTTAAATTCTAAACCTACTTTCATCTTATTCATAATGAGAAACTTACTAAAACTCGCGGGCATGCTGTTGCTCGTCTCCAGCTTCGCATCCTGCGATGCTGACTTCCTGAACAGGAATCCCATTGATCAGGGTAGTGTAGATGGCTTCTTCGAAACAGAAGAAGATGTACTGCGCGCTGTCAATGGTATTTACGATGTGTTTCAAGGTGACATCTGGGGTGGTTCCTTCTACTGGGGCCAGACGCCGACAATGGACATCTTGACTGAAAACGCAGTGGGTTGTTGCCCTTGGGAGCAACAATACACCACCATTGCTCAAGGACAACATACACCTACTACTGGGGGTATCATCAATTTCAAATGGGACTTTGGTTATGAAGGGATTTTTCGGGCAAATTCTGTCCTAGAAAATATTGACAAAGTCAATATGGCTGAGGAAGACAAAACCAAGCTGATCGCGGAAGCGCGCTTTTTACGTGCCCACCTCCACGGTGAATTGGTCAAACACTTCGGTGATGTACCTTTATCTCTCAAAGTGTTTACGCGTGATGAAGGCCTCGCCGTAACGCGTACGCCTAAAGCAGAAGTTTTAGCTGCTGTTTATGCTGATTTGGATTTTGCAGAAGCAAATCTGGATATGACCCCTTTCCGTGATAATGTAGGACGTCCTACCAAACAAGCTGCTATAGCTTATAAAGTACGCTATAAACTATTCAATGGTGACAATGCTGGTGCTATTGTAGAAGCTAAAAAACTGATGGATATGGCTGCGGCTAATCCAGATGTTATCGGCTTGGTAGATAGTTATGGTGAAGTTTTTAGCGAAAAGAACGAAAACAACGTTGAAGTACTCTTTGATGTTCAGTATGTCGAAGGAACTCAGGGCGAAGGTAACTTTGTGCAAGTAATGACGGCTCCTGGTCCTGAAGGTACTCCTGGTAATGGCTGGGGTTCTATTACACCTCTCGATGGTTTGGCAGATGCTTTCGAAATGACTGATGGTTTGCCTATCAGCACTTCACCTCTTTACGATGTCAATGATCCTTACGAAAATCGTGATCCTCGTATGTTGGAAACGCTTTTCATTCCAGGTAAATCTACTTGGAGAGGGGAACTTTATTCGGAAACCCTTTCTGGCTTCTCTCCATTTTTTGCTATTCGCAAATATGTTGATCCTGATGCCAATATCGGTGAAGATGGTTGCTCTTGTAATGAGCATAACTTGATCTTGATGCGCTATTCTGACATTCTACTCATGTTTGCCGAAGCCGAAAACGAGCTTAATGGACCTTCTAGTGATGTTTATGATGCTGTGAACGCAGTACGTACTCGTGCAGGTATGCCAGAAGTGGCAGCTGGGCTTGATCAAGAAGGCATGCGTCAAGCGATTCGTCAGGAACGCCACGTTGAGTTTGCTTTTGAAGGCTTACACTATTATGACCACATTCGCTGGGGAACTGCTGCCGGAAATGTTACAGTAGCAACTCTCTTTGGTGAGTCTCGCGATGACCGTGCTTTCACTACTGGGAAGCACGAACTATGGCCAATCCCGCAAAAAGAGATTGACCTCAATCCAAACCTGAGTCAAAATCCAGGTTATTAATCTGAAATGACATAGTTAAAATTGGAAAGGGAGCATTTGCTCCTTTTCCAATTTTAACTATATTTTAATCTCTCCCGCAATATGTTTAAAGGCTCCTTAATATTGTTTATGGCGTTTTGCTGGCTAAACCTTAGTCATGCACAAATGGCCTTCGTAGATGTCTCTCAACAAGCCGGAATTACCCACGCCTTTGAAGTAGATCTTGCAACCTTTGGCGGTGGAGCCGCTGTGATTGACTTTGATCGTGATGGCTACGAGGATTTATATGTTACCGGAGGCAATGCTCCAGATGTACTTTATCGCAATAATGGAGACGGTACTTTTACCAACGTTCATGATGGTGCCGGCTTTAGCCGAACGCAAGAAATCCATACTCAAGGAGTAGCTTCTGCTGATATCAATCGCGATGGTTTTCCTGATCTATTGATTACCAGTATGAACTATAATGATATTGATCGTACGGTTGCTCCCAATCTGCTCTATCTCAATCAAGGTGATGGTACCTTTCTTGACGTGACCGCGGCTTGGGGACTCGAAGATTATCGATCCAATAGTATGGGAGCTTCTTTCGGGGATATCAACGAAGATGGTTTTCCCGATCTTTTTATTGCCAATTATTACGAGAGTGCTCCCACTGGCATTTCTATCTACAATGGCAATACGATAACAAATTCATTTGTTCCTGCTAGAGATTATTTTTTTATCAATGTCGGTGGAGGGGATTTTTTTCTGGCCAATGATTATTATGGTTTAGATTATACCGGCTTTGGCTTTTCTGGACTATTTACTGATTTCAATAACGATCAACATACAGACATTCACGTAGTCAATGACTTTGGGTTCAAGATTACCCCCAATTTGATGCTACGCAATGATTTCCCCGAGCCCAAACTTAGCAATCGCGCTTTTTCGCTAACCCTTAATTTTGGGATGAATGCCATGGGAAATGCTGCTTGCGACTATAATAACGATGGTTGGATGGACTATTATGTTTCTAATCTAGGGACGGGACTGTTCGCGATTAGCGAAAATAATGGCACTAATTTCTTAGATGGTGGCCCCTCCACAGGCTTAGCTTTACAATTGCTAGATGATAGTTTGTATTCAGGGGTACCCGTTAGTTGGGGCGCTAATTTCTTTGATTATGACCATGATATGGACTCTGATCTATTTGTCAGCAATGGAGCACTAAATCCTGATGTACGCTACAATCCCAATATGTTTTTTGAGTCTCAGGAAGGCCAGTTTACCGAAAAAGCGGGGGAACTCGGTTTGAAAGACTATAGCATTGGGCGTGGTTCTGTTGTCTTTGACTTCGACAAAGACGGAGATATGGATATTTTTGCGGTTAACCAAAAACCGCTTGGTGCTTCGAGTTTGTTTCCAGAGCCTGCAAGATGCCGTTTGTTTCGCAATGATGCGGCCAATGGCAACTGGATCAAAGTGGAACTAGAAGGAATACAGGCTACTAAAGCTGGTTTGGGGGCCCGTATCGAACTGATAGTGGATGAAACGCTATTAGTCAAAGAAATTTATGCCGGCTCAAGCCACCTATCCCAAAACTCTACGATTGCCCATTTCGGTCTCGGCACTCATACCGAAATCCAAAGTTTAACTGTCAAATGGCCCGGTGGGAAAGTACAAAGTCTCGAAAATGTTGCGGTCAATCAGCAGCTGAAAATTCTGGAAACTGATACACCTATAAGCTATAGCGAAGATGAAATCCAGTTTTTGTCAACCCAATCTCAGGATGGAGTTAATATTAAATATCAAATAACAGGATCTGATGCTCGGTTAGAGGAGATCGTGATTTTTAGTCTAGATGGTAAACGACTTAGTCAGTTTACTGACTTTCCAGATGCAGCTGGTTACTTTTTCTGGCGGCCAGGTCCAAGCGTTCCCGCAGGGATCTATCTCATCCACATCCGTACCTCCAACGGCACTACTGCGGAAAAAGTAATCAAGTATTGATGTTGCGGCTAAAGCAATATCTCTGCTTTTGTGTGGGCTTATGGCTCAGCGGAATATCCTTATCGCCTGCCCAAAATTTGTTGCCAGATGGTGATTTTGAAGAGCTAAATTCTTCGGTTTGTAAATCTCCCAGCCAACAGATGTTCGAAAATCCTTATTGGTATCCATTAGAAGCGACGCCTGATCTTTTTATCAAAGGCTGCCCCATCAATACGAGTGGATCTTATTTTTGGGATGCAAATTTAAGAGCCCACTCAGGCAAAAACTTTGTGGGCCTAAATAGCCGTTGGAATTCTAATGGGACATATGTCGCTGAAGGAATTGCAACTCCTTTGACTCAAACCCTCAAGGCAGGAACAGCCTATTTTCTGGAATTTGCGGTCCGAAATCGAGGTGCTTATGAAGGAGCCGTTAATTCAGCTTCTTTATGTGCTTTAAATCCTGATCGACATATCGATATCTATGGCCATGCAGATAGTATTTTTGTAAACAAGAATTCTGCCAATGGCACCTCCACGACAAATGCCCATCTTTTGACAGAGGTTCGATCCCGTGATTTAGACGGTAAAACGGAAGGGGGGTGGGAAGTGATTTCAGCCTGTTTTGTGGCTCAAGGTGGTGAACGTTTTCTTGCGGTAATGATGCCATTGGGGACCTTTGGGCCTTTACCCGCCTGTTCAAGCAATCAAGCTAGTAGTGGAGTCTTTCATTCTTTTTATTTCAATATTGATTCTTTGATTCTAATCGAGCTGCCTAAAGAGATTGTGATTGAAAAAGAAGTCTGCGAGTTTGAAGCCTTTGAGGTAAACCTATTGTTAGAATTAGATTTTTCCCTTAAAAATGAAGCCATCTATGTCTGGGAAGACGGATTTATTGGGCCAGCTAGACTTCTAACCGAAAGAGGGGAGTAT
This sequence comes from Bacteroidia bacterium, assembly GCA_045106675.1. Taxonomy (GTDB): domain Bacteria; phylum Bacteroidota; class Bacteroidia; order J057; family J057; genus JBCAWW01. The sequence goes on along the minus strand of JBGCFA010000440.1, from coordinate 2,050 downwards.
CGCTTAGAGGCTCAGTTTGATTGTGACGTAGTACCGATCTTGATTAAGACGAAGGTCAATAATTGTGAACAGGTGGTTTATCTGTCTACCGCCTTTAGTCCCAATGGAGACGGCCTTAATGATCGTTTTTTTCCTTTTTTTGATCCTGACTTTTCGGTGGAACGCTTCGACTTTAGGGTATACAATCGTTGGGGGAGGCAAGTCTTTCAGACGAACGATCCGGCTCAGGCCTGGGAAGGCAAGGGCAATGGAAGTGCCTTGCCTAGTGGTAGCTATGTATGGCAATTGGATTGCGAACTTAGTTCACTAGGGCAAGCACAGCGCCTGCAAAGATCAGGCTCCGTCCTACTCATGCGTTAGGCAAGGCCTACTCTATCACCAAAGTAGCAAAATCCCAAGGGGCTACTACTTCTGTCGTCAGCGGGCTGAAATTGAGCTTTGTCTCCACTCCATCTACTAGGCAACGGCGAGATTTGTAGGGCAGGCCATGAAAGACAATCTTAAAGGTCCCGTATTCTGGATTCAACTCTCCTTCTCGCATTTGAGTTAGAGAGACAGAGCGATTTTCTCCTTTAAGTGTAAAGCTATGAAGCTGGTATTTTCCTTCTTCGTAACCATAGCCATCTCCTGCATCATGGTATAGCTCACTTTCCTCTTCTCCGTTTTTGTAGTAAACGTGGAGAGCGAGTTGCTCTATTTTCTTTTCACGAGTATGCTGCATTACTGGAGCAATCGCAATGATGCCTCCTGCTCGGATAAACATCGGAATCTCATCTAGATTTGCGTCAATCCAGATTTCTTGCTCTCCGGGTATTGGTTGCTCTGTACGATAGTCATACCAAATCCCGCGAGGGAGGTATAGATAGCGGCCTCGAGCTCCTTCTTCCGAAATTGGACAAACCAAAAGGTGATCTCCTACTCCAAATTCCTCCATACGATGGAGAGTCTCTGGATCATGTTGATCTATAAAGGAAAGAGGCCTTAAAATAGGCGTTCCTCTCGTTACATATTGCCAGAAAGCAGTATAAAGTATCGGGAGAATTTTATAGCGTAATTCAATTGTCTTTTTGTTGATGGCAGTATACTCCTCGCCAAATGACCAAGGTTCTTGGTCCAAGGAGTTTTCGTCCATGCTCTGGGCTAATGCATCTTCATCAACCTCACCATCTCCTACATCGTGATTACCAATAGAGTGCACTCTAAATAGAGGATGAAAAACTCCTAATTGTAACCAGCGAGTAAAAAGTTCTGGGGTCGGCTGATCGTTAAATCCGCCTATGTCAGACCCAATGAAGGAAAAGCCTGAGATCGACATCCGTTGACTTTGGACGGAAGCGAGATGTAAGTGCTCCCAGTTGGCATTGTTATCACCTGTCCAGGCAGAGGCGAAGCGTTGTCCACCGGAATAACTTGCTCTGGTAATCATGAAGGGACGATTAGGATAAGCATAGTGCTTGACCCCTTCATATGAAGCCCGAGACATCTGCATGCCGTAGACATTGTGGCCCTTGCGGTGACTAGATGGAAACCCATCATAATCGTGGCGTACATCGTCTGGGACACTCTTATTTCCCACTTCAAACACAGCGGGTTCGTTCATGTCGTTCCAAACCCCATTGACGCCTGCTCTACGGATCAAGTCTCTAAATAGACCGGACCACCATTCGCGTACTTCTGGCTTCGTAAAATCGGGAAAGAAACATTCTCCTGGCCATACTTTGCCTTGGACAAAATGTCCATCAGGCCGCTTACAGAAATAACCTTTTTCTAGCGCTTCTTGAAAGATCGGATAATCTAAATCTATCTTGATACCGGGATCGATGATAACCACTGTTTTGAACCCATCATCTGCTAATTCCTTGATCATGCTTGGAGGATCAGGGAAGCGTTCTTCATCCCAGGTGAAACAGCGATAGCCGTCCATATAATCAATATCTAGATAGAGGGCATCACAGGGTATCTCTCGCTCGCGAAACTCTTTTGCGATGGCTTTTACCTTACTTTCTGGGTAGTAACTCCACTTACATTGGTGGAAACCGATGGCCCACTT
>JBGCFA010000044.1:0-6128 GCA_045106675.1 Bacteroidia bacterium | reverse complement strand
CCAGACAGCAAAAATAAAACCCGCCTCCTTTTCACCAGTCGAGAAGTGCTACCCGTCCCTTATGATCAGTCGAACCACTATCAGGAGCTAGGTCGCCTCAGCGAACGCGAGGCTATCAAGCTGGTAGAACAAGTTTTACGCGACGAAGGCATTGAGCTCCCCAAAAACGACAAGACTAGAACCCATGAGGAGGTAGCCGCCCTAGTCCAAGTCGTCGACTATCATGCCCGAGCTTTGACCCTGATTGCTAGGCAACTCGGTGGGACGGGCATCGAAGGCGCTACCCAGCGGATCGGCCAAATCATGCAATCTATAGATGCCGCCCACCCAGGCGAACGCGAAAAATCTCTCTTTGCTAGTGTACAATTTTCGCTTAACCGACTCTCTCCCGAGATGCAGGAGCAAGCCAAAGCCTTGGCAGTATTTCATGGAGGAGGGCATATTGTAGCTATTGCGGAGGTTGCTCAGATCGAAGGCGCAAAAGCTCAAAAGCTTGCAGGCTCATTAATAGAAAAGGGGCTAGCTACCGATTCCGGCAAGGGACATATCCGATTAGATCCTGCCCTGTCACTCTATATGGATACCCAATTGACTCAGACACAACGTGATAAATATTTTATCCGCTGGAAAAAAGCAATTAAAGAATTATGCACCATTCTTTATGAACAGCTTTTCAATGATGTAAGAATAGCATCTTATGTTACTCGGCTAGAGGTAGGGAATCTTTTAGCCATGTTGGAAAATCAGGAAGGAGACTTAGTTCAGTATTTGAAACTATTCTCAAAAACTGAAGAGCTACTACTACCTTTAGATTTGAAAATCCCGAATGAAAAGTTGATACAAATTCATCGTAAAATAGGGAAATCAATCTCTAGTTCTGGACGAGCTAAATATTTATTTGAGATTAGTTCTGTAGATCGTGCCTTTTTAAAAGGTGACTGGTTAAATGCCTTAATTCTAGCGAAGAAACTCATCGAAGAATTTAAGCATATGGATTATCCAGAACTAAATTATGACTTCGCATTAACACGATTGAAAACTGGTAGAATATATCATCGATTAGGTAATTATGATAAAGGCTTATTTTTTTTGCAAAAAGCAAGAGAAACATTTGATGTCTTGGCAAAATCAGGAAATAGTAATGCTGAAAGGATGGTTATTAACTGTTTCACTGAAGAAGCAAACTGTTTTGCGGATCAAGGAAGCCTAGAACAGGCTGAAAGAATATTCAAAAAATCAATTGAAGCTTCGACTAAGATGAATGATATAAAGGGGGAAGCCATTTCTAAGGGAGAGCTTGCGGGGCTTTTCATTATGATGGGTAAATTTGAAATGGCCTTAAGTTTATTAAAGGAAGTGATCGAATTGTTCCACATAATAAAGGATAATAAATCAATTGCGACAGCATGGCACCAACTTGGAAAAGTTTATGTGGGGTTAGAAGAAATGTCAAAAGCTGAAGAAGCTTATCAAGCCGCAATGAGAATAAATGTTCAAAGAAATAATTATTCTGAACAGGCATTAACACTTGGTCAATTAGGACAATTATATCAAGCTAGGGAAAGGTACTCAGATGCCATTATATGCTATCAAAGATCTGCAGACTTATTTCAGAAACTAGGTAACCTGAATGCTGAGGGGGCTCAGCGTAATCATCTAGCAGAACTTTTTATGGAAATAAGAAAGTATGAGAATGTTCGTTTTGAAGTGCAAAGAGCAATTAAATGTTTTGAATCATTTGACCTATCTCACAGACCTTGGATAAGCTTTGGCATCTTATACTTATTAGAAGTAGAAGAAGGCAATTTACAGGAAGCGAAAGCTGCATGGCTTAAGGCTCGAAATATTTATCTAGAATACAGACAATATGGCGGGATAGATATTACTCTTAGTTACAAATCCACAATTATGCTATTGAAACCACTTATTGCTGGAGAAGGGAATGAGTTATTGTCCGACTTTAATGAGTTACATGTGAATCAAAACTTGCCTTATTACGAAATTATCCTGGTCAAACTCAAAACGATTTTACAAGGAAGCCGGGAAACCAGTTTAGCAGATGATATGAGTTTGCCATATAACGCTGCTGCTGATATTTTGTGGTTATTAGAACAACTGGATGAAAGTAAAAACAAGTAACAAGAACTGGATGAGCAACTTGTCCATTTTTTGTTTTGCCTTTTGACCTATAGAGGAAATAGCTTCCCAAATCGAGGATTGTCCCGCTTCGAAAGGGCAAGAATGAATGTTTCATGTCGTTTTTAGGCTGCAGACTTATAGATACTATAAATCTAAGCCTACCAGCCTGAAAAAACGTTCGGCACGGCCGTAACCTCAATATTATATCACTGGCGTAAAGGCATCCCCTGCCGGTAAATGCACAATCTCCAGTTTGGGAAACATCGCCGCCAACCAATCACGACAATAAGCCATACCGGGTTCTTCGCTTTCGGCATGGCCGAGGATAATCAAACCTTTTTTCAAGCCTACTGCGGCTGCGTCCCGTACGTATTCGGAGGTTTCCCATTCGTTACATTCGCCGATGACGAGTACGTCAATGTCTTTGCGGAGCAGCTCGATATGTGGGTCTTTACCCCAACTGCCGGGCATGACGCCAACTCTGGCACAACTCAAGTCTGCATCACCAATATAGAAGGTACGTTTTAGGTCCAAGCGTTCGGCAAGGCCGCTAGCCAGAGAAGACAGTGACTGAGGCTCGATCTCGCAAATCAGATTATCGGTCGGATCTTGCTTGCCTTCCCAGTTTACCGCCTGTAAAAATCCGGTCAGGATGCCATCTGGCTCATATCGGTGCCAATAATCATGAAAGCGCCAGACTGCGATTTGATGTTTTTCGAGCAAGGCTTTTTTGTGGAGATAGACCGGATCATCGGTCAACCAATCTGTCTCGTCTAAATGATTGTAAAAAGTGGGTTCGTGAGTGATGATGAAGTTTACTCCAGCCGCAGCTGCCTTTTCGATCACGGATACGGTCGCCATGAAGGTGGTAGCAATGCCCTTTACTTGCCAGTTGGGATCGCCAATTTTGATGGTATCTACCGTTTCGGAACGCTTGCCTCCCGGTATTTGAGCGATGATCTGCTCGATCACTTGGCCAATATTAAGGGAAGCAGCCTGGCAGGAAGTGATACTTAAAAAGGGAGCGGAGGCAAGTCCCAAAGCAGTGGTACGGATAAATTGACGACGATTGCTGGCAGATAGAGACATAGGGAATGTTGCTAAAGGTTTTTTAGATTGGGAGAGAGGATAAAATAATTATTTTTGAATAGACTAGCGGTCTTTACTCGAACACACTTATGAAAAAGAAATTACTCATTTTTCTCGGCCTACCATTACTGATTCTAGCGGGCTTTTTTGTCTATAAGACCATCAAAGATCGTATCGCAGAGCAAGAGCATCGCGAGTGGGTTGCGAGTCTTGAGCATACGGCTTCGCCGAACGTCCAAATCCTGACTGATACCATTAGCATTGATTATCTCAATGAAAAGCGTACGCTTGCCATTTATTTACCCGCAAACTATGATAAGGATAGTGTGAACTATCCGGTGATCTACTTTTTGGATGGGCAATCACTTTTTGACCAAAAGATCCAAGAAGGCGATGAATGGCAAGTGGATGAGGTCATCGATAGTCTCGGCGGATTAGGACAAGAGCAGGCGATTGTGGTCGGTATTTATAATTCAGAGGAGCGAATGACGGAGTATAAACCTTTCCCATCGACGCGTTGGTACTCTGACCGCAGCGGTACTACGGGCGATCAACATGCTGAGTGGGTTGCTACGGATTTAAAAACGTGGATTGACGCTCGCTATCGTACTAAGCCTGAAGCGAGTGCTACTACTATTGCAGGAGCTTCTTTGGGTGGCTTGATGTCTTACTTTATGCTGATGGAATACCCAGAGGTCTTTGGCAATGCGATTGTCTTTTCGCCTTCTTATTGGGTCAATGAGGTCGTCTATAGGTTGCATGAACACAATCCTCGCGTCAAGGAACAGAAAATCTATTTCAATGCCGGAGAACTGGAAACCCCTACCGTAGAAAGTATTCAGAAGATGCATCAGATTTTGCTGGATTATGGTGTGCCTCCCGAAAACATGAAGCTCGATGTCGAAAAAGGGCTAGGGCATTGGCATCTTACTTGGATCGCGGGATTCAAAAAAGTATATCCTTGGATCGTGCAGCGGCCTTAGCTTAGGCGTTGATATTACATTTCTGCTTCGCAGAACGACTAAGCTAGTAGATACCTTAAAGATTCAAACCTATGATACGTTTTATCCTCTCTTTAGGCCTTTTAGTGATTGGGTTTCAGGCCTTTGCTCAAAAAGGCGCACAGCCTGACACGATGCGCCGCAAAGGTGGAATTGTCATCATGAGCAATGCCAACTTTGTAACCATTCAGGCCAGTCAAAGCAAAATAACGATCGATAATGAAGGCGGAATCACGATAGAAAGCGCTGAAGATATCCAAATCGAGACAGAAGGAGATTTTAGGGTAGAGGCTAATGACATTTCGTTCAATGCGAGTGGGGACATAGCGTTCACCGCAGGTGGTGATATAGAGACTGAAGCCACTAATACCGAAGTCCACTCTAGGGCCCAAACTACAATTTCGGCTGATGCTGGACTTGAACTCGAATCAAGTGCGACGGTGAATATCGGAGGTGCCTTGATCATGATTGGAGGTAGTGGCAAGATGCCTGCTGCGAGAGTCGGAGATCCTGTGGTGCCAGACCCCACGACGGGAGCATCTCAAATCATAACGGGTTCAAATACGGTCTTAATTGGCGGATAAGATGGATGAAATCGGTCTAAAACGAGGGGCCATCAGATTGGTCCCTCATACAGCAGAGTGGGGAAAGGCTTTTGTCGTAGAAAAGCAAAAACTGGAATCTGTTTTGGCTGGTTCGATCCTAAAAGTCGAGCATATTGGTAGTACGGCGATCCCTAGTATCGTCGCCAAACCGATCGTTGATATAGCGATTACGATTGTTCACTTTGATGATGGACTTAAATGTGTGCCGGCTTTAGAGGCCAACGGCTATCTCTACAAAGGAGAAAATGGCATTGAGAATAGGCACTATTTTCGGACTGATGGGGATATCGTCAAGTTTCATCTACATATGTTTCCCAAAGGCCATGAAAAGCTTAGGGATCATTTGCTCTTTCGAGACTATTTGATTGCCCATCCCGAAGAAGCCCGAAAGTATAATGATTTGAAGCTCCAATTGAGAGAACAGTTTCCGGAAGACCGATTGGCTTATACGGAAGGCAAAGATGAGTTGATCACGGATCTACTGAGTAAGGCACGAAAATGGGCTTAGCTCGGTACTCGATTAAATTTCAGAGATTCTTTATCGGGATACATTATCTCTATCGCCACTAGGCGTTCGCCTTGGCGGATCATCCTAAGTGTCCGGCCGAGATAGTTCATATTGACAAAATCGGACTCATTGATCTGAAAGATCGGAAAGCGATCTAAATTCCTATTGCCCAGCAAAACAGCATACAAGCGGCCATTCTCATTGAATATTTCCACTCCGCTCTCCTTATCGTCTCTAAATTCACCAACAAAACTGTCCCAATCCATAGCAACTTCATCCGCATCGAAAATGATCGCGTTTTGCACGGCTTCGTACAACCAACCTTTTTGATAAGCCTCAGGGACCTCTGCGAATTGCGTTTGGGCGGAGGCATAATCAAACTCGATTAGACTTTCTCTGGCGGCATCAAGCGCAGAGTGAATATAGCTTAGACGATAAGCTCTACCGCCCGGCTCTAAGCCATTGACGGCAATCGGATTGCCTGCTTCGTCCATCTCAAATCTCGCCTGATGTCCCATCGTAGTTCTGAACTTACGGCTACCGACTGGATAATAGGGGTACTTTTGTTGTCTGGGACCATTGACATATAGCTGATGTCCATTGGTTGAAACGTTGAAATAAAAAACTGTCGAAGCTTCACCATAGTAACGCCCTGACAAACGCTGATAGAGATCCGGAAAATCTATCATATCAGCGCTATCCTGCATAAAGGGGATGTGCGGCTCTAAATTGTCCCAATCGAGATATTGAGATTCTAGGAGTTCGGCTCTTTGAAACCAGTTGCGG
>JBGCFA010000439.1:0-4132 GCA_045106675.1 Bacteroidia bacterium | reverse complement strand
GGGCGTCCTTTGGCAGAAGGCGTTTATTTCTGGTGGGTCAATTATCGTTGTTGGGATGGCCAAGGATTAGTTACTCAGCAAAGCAGCGGTTCCCTCAGTCTTTTTCGTTAAGTAGATACTTAGTCTGCTACTCATGATGCTTTCTCCTTATGCTGTGGTATTTCGATATGGACTTGTGCTTGCCTTCTGGCTGGTTGCGCTCAACTTATCGGCTCAAATCCCCTTCCAACGTAGCATACTCACGAGTGATGCGGTAGAGGTCCGTAGCCTCGTTTCGGCCCCCAGTGGAGGCATGGTCATGAGCGGTGGTATATTCTCTCCCAACAACCCAACTCAAGGATTTCTCGTGCGCGTGGATCCTTGCGGAGATCTTGAATGGATGAAGACCTATGATATGCCCAATGATCTGATTTTTAATCATGGGATCATTACGCTAGATGGGGGGTATCTGATGACTGGATCCTTTCGTTCTGGGGCCAGTCAACAAGAACTGATCGTGGTTAAAACCGATGGTTTGGGCAATATTCTCTGGCATCAGACCTTTCGTGGAGGCGATGAGGATTTGGCTTATGCGGTGGAGGAAGTACGCTCAAATGGTATCCCTCAAGCTTATTTGATCTCTGGGACTACGCGTTCTTACGGAGAAGGAGAAAACGACATCCTGCTCTTATCACTCGACCTCAATGGTGGTATCAATTGGCAACGGCAATATGGCGGTCCTGAAAATGAAAGTGCTATCCGTGTCCTTCACAATGGCACTGGGCAGATAATATGTTTAGGAAATACAAGCTCCTATGGTGCGATAGGTAACGAACAAGCTTTCGTCATGCAGATCGATCTCAATACTGGTAGTCCCAATTGGTTCAAAACTTATCAAATGGGCAATTTCGATCGACTGAGCGGCCTGCAGATAGCTAATAATGGGGATATCCTCGTTTCTGGCCAAACCGATGCTCGTGGAGGCCAAACACAATCCGACTATTGGATGATGCGTCTCAATAGTCAAGGCACGCCATTATGGAGCAAAATATATGGCACTAATGCCGAGGAACGCGGTTTCGAATTGATTGCGATGCCGAGTGGTGGTTTTACTTTAGGGGGCATTGGGGTAGATATTGCAGCTGGAGATACTGATTTGGCAGCACTTCATATCGATGACAATGGCAATCTCCAATGGGCGATGGCGTATGGAAGTGTAGCAGCGGAGGGTGATTTTCAAGAATCGCATTATACCTTAGGCGCAAATTTGTCTGGTGGCCTTTGGTTGGGTATTTCAAGTTTTCAAAACAGTGGTGCGATTGAACCCTTTTACTTATTTACGGATTCGCTTGGCTTGACCGGTGGCCTCTGCAATGATTATCCGCAAAGTTTACTTAGCCTCGATATGATGCCTAGCATAGCCGAGCCAGCATTAGGTATCAACGCTTTTGGCTTTTCTACTCCGGCCTTGCCGAACGTTCAAAGTCAGAGCCTTGCCGTCTTAGATCTATGCCCACCATTATATTTGGATTTAGGACCAGACACGATTCTCTGCCCTAGGCAAACCCTCAATGCATCGGTACAAAGTTTTCCTGGAGCTAGCTATTTATGGTCCACTAATGAAACGGATACTAGCATCCTCATCACACAAGCTGGCACTTATTGGATAGAGGTATCGGTTAATGCTTGTCCGCGTAGAGATACGATCGTGGTAGACTATCACCCAGATTTAAATCTCCTGTCTCAAGATAGCACCAGCATTTGTCAAGGCGATAGTATGTTGCTAAGCGTTCCCCAAGGGGTGATACTCAATACTTGGCAATGGAACAATGGGAGCCTCGATAGCAATCTCACGATCTCTCAAGCAGGTCTATATGCACTATCCGCTTCTACGGATTTTTGTGCCTATCAAGATAGTTTTGTCCTGTCAGTCAATCAGCCGCCGAATGTTGAACTAGGTCCTGATACCAGTATTTGTCCCCAATCGCTCTTATTGCTCGATGCTTTTCATCCCGGTGCTAGCTATTTGTGGCAGGATGGGAGCATACAATCTGATTTTGTAGTTAGCGATAGCGGGATGTATCAGGTGCAGGTTTCGATTGCTCCTTGTGTGGTATGGGATACTATTCAAATTGATTTAAGGACTGTTGCGGTGCCCGATCTTGGCCCTGACACGACGCTTTGCTTAGGCGAGCAAATCAGTCTGCAAAACCCCTTTCCTAATCAAACCGCATTATGGTCAGACGGTAGTACACTCGACAGCTTGATTATTGGACAGGCAGGGATTTATTGGTTAGAAAGCTTTGATGGTTTTTGCCCTAGCCGGGATAGTTTTCAACTCTACATTCTGGCAAACGAAAGCGTGGATTTAGGGGTGGATACGACCATATGCCAAGGAGAGGAATTGGTGCTTGATCCCGGCTTCCCCGGAACGCAGCGTATTTGGCAGGGGACGATAGATCAAGCAACTTTTACTGCAGATAGTAGTGCTTGGTATTGGGTGCAAGTGATTGCGCCTCTATGTGATGATACGGATTCGATATTTGTGAGCGTTCAGGAACCTCCTACAATAGAAATTGGAGTAGATACGCTGCGGTTTTGCTTAGGAGATAGTCTGTTTTTAGATGTGTTAGATGATCCGAGCTTGAGTTATCTCTGGGATGATGGAGTTATGATGGCCGACCGTTGGCTAAAAGATTCGGCTTGGCTCCGACTTCGAGTTTTTGATAATCTTTGTCAAAATGTAGATTCAATCTATATCGCGACTCCTCCCGTTCCAGTATTTAGCTTAGGTGCTGATAGTAGCTTATGCGAAGGCGACAGTCTAAGTTTGATGCCGAATAGCAATGTTGGGGCCTTATTATGGAGTGATGGCAGCACAGTTGCTCGTCTGAGCGTTCTGCGAAGCGGTACATACTGGCTCACCCAATCAGTCGTGGGTTGTAGCTATCGAGATAGTGTATCCCTGAATTTTTTGCCTTATCCTGATCTTGATCTCGGCGCGGATACTACGCTCTGTGAAGGCCAGACTATTTTGTTGGGTGTAGACGCTCAGCCGGGAGTGCAGTATTTATGGCAAGATGCAAGCACTAATGAACGCCTTTTGGCAGGAGAGGCAGGTTTATTCACCCTTCGGGGAACGCTTGGCCAGTGTAGTAGTACGGATGAGATTTTACTAAGCTATGATCGTTTGCCGCAATTTAGCTTAGGTCCTGATACAGCCTTTTGTACTTTAGATGAGGGCTTAGAGATTAATCCCTTATTACCAGCATATCAGCAACTAATCTGGTCCACAGGTGCAAGGGAGCCTTCGATATACATAGATGAGCCGGGACAATATGGGTTGACGCTTAGTACCGAAGTCTGTGGCGAATTGCGCGATACAATCGAGGTCTTGGAATACCCTTGTATATGCCTGATCTTTTTCCCTTCAGCCTTTAGCCCGAATCAAGATGGGCTCAATGAGCAGTTTTTAGGTATCGGTGATTGTCAGCCTTTTGATTATGATTTTCAAGTATTCAATCGTTGGGGGAGTCTAATGTTTAGTAGTAAGCAAAAAGAAGAGAGTTGGGATGGAACTTATAATGGGAGTCCTTGCCCTGAAGGCGTTTATGTTTGGGTGGCACGATATCGCTTTCGTGACCGAGGAGGCTGGCGAGATGATTTTAAGCGAGGAACAGTCAGTTTGATTAGATAACAAAAAAGGCGACCCAATGAAGGATCGCCTTTTTTGTTATTTAGCTTTGAAAGAATGTAAGCCGCATTCGGTCTTGATGGTACTAGTCCATCTACCGCTGCGTCCTTTACCCGCCTGGGTACAATGTGTACAGCCGACAGATTCATACCCACGTTCTTTAAGGGGATGCTCGGGCAACTCATTCATAAAGTTATACCAACGAGCTTCATCGGGATTCATATCTGCCATCGGGTAAAAGCGCAATATATTGCCATCTTTTTTGAAGAGAGGCAGGCTTTTACGATTGGCAGAAGTCCCTCGAATCATACCAGACACCCATACATCATGGGATTCTTTCAAGCCTTGAGCTGGCTGTACTTTGTTGACAAAGCAGCAACTATCAGCTTGATAGGTCCAGGTATAATCTAAACGAGTAAAATTGTGTTCGTTCGCTTTCGGTCGAACATCTACCACATT
>JBGCFA010000438.1:0-22601 GCA_045106675.1 Bacteroidia bacterium | reverse complement strand
AATAGACTTCATGTATTCTGCGACAATCGTCGTAGACAGTAGTTCTCCGAAGGAGACAATACGATCATACGTCCGAGGAGGAAACTCCTCTAGCATCAAAATACCGTTAACGATGCGATCAATCCGTTCTATGAAGGCTTCAACTTTTGCCTTTACCTCCGCCTGTTTATCGCCAAATAAACCCGCTACGATCCCTAGATGAAAGCGTTTAATCTTATCAAACTGTTCTTTCGCTTCCTGCTCCTTGCCATCACGGGCTAAATAAGCTAGGGTTTCGAGGTGATTAGTAGTTTTGTCAATTGCCGAAATCACGACCACAAGGGCATGCTCCTGATGGAGTGCGATGATTTCTGCAACATTACGGATGGAGGCGGCATCTTTGACAGATGCGCCTCCGAACTTCATTACCAACATGATTTTGTAGAAAATTTATTGACGGTAAAAGCAAACAGAAGCGCTAGGCTTAAGGCCGTTTAATGATTTTGGTGTAAAAATGCTTCTGCTTGGACTGCATATGTAGCGTATAAAATCCAGGGGGCAAAGATAAATGCTTTAAAGAAAGTTCCCACTTTTGCTGTGGGTTTTGACCTTGCTGTACCAGAACGCTGCGACCCAATTCATCATACAAACGAAGTTCCCAATCAGCCAATGGCTCAGGTGATTCGAGATAGAAATCATCGTCCATAGGATTAGGGTAAGCGTTCAGCGACAAGCTGTACTCAGGATCAATACTCGTCTGATTAGGGCCAGTATAGCCAAATACATATAAACCACTCTGCATATCGGAAGCCAAAATACGGCCACTCGGTAAGAAGGGATAAACACCCCAAACCCCTTTATAGCCTTGATCATTGACTCCTGCATAAGTATCATAAAACCCAACTACTCGTGGAAAAAGAGGGTCGGAAACATCAAAGATATAAACACCATTGTAGTAATAACTGCTATACACATAGTCTCCTTTAAAAATCGGATTATGAGCGATAGCATTAGAGTCTCGATTGGCAAAATCCATCGAAGGGAAGAGATAAGAAGAGATTGTCGGATCAGAATAGTCCGATAAATCGATCAGCTTCAAAGGCATACCCCAAGTCTCATCTGCCATTACATACTGCTTGCCATCATCTGAAACCCAACCACTATGATTGTATCCCTGAAAAGGATAACTGACCAGATTGGCGATTGTCTGAGGCGAAGCGAGATCTATCATATCGACGATATATAGACTTGATTCTGCATTGAGGAATACGGTATCGTTACGCGTGTAGATATCGTGAATATTACCGTATTCATTATAGAGGGCGAGCTCTACGGGATTAGCAGGATCTGAAATATCATATACCCCAAAGCCTGCGGTGCGGTTTTGCCCCCAAAAACCGGGAATACAGACGTAAAGGCGATCTCCCTCAATCCAGAGATTATGAGAGATGTTAAATAAAGAATCACTGTCGTAAACCAAACTTACACTATCCGGCAGATAAGACATGTCGAATATTTGCAAGCTACTTTCAAATTCATCGGCCACCGCATACAGATAATGACCTTTGTTTTTATAATCACGGTGGATCATTTGGTCTTCTTGACCCGCCACATAATCAACCTGCTGGATGTTTGTCTCATCAGTGATATCAAAGAAGTGCGTACCGATAGATGAACCAATGATGGCATATTCCTTTTGGTTGGTACTGTCATACCAGCCCCAAATTTCATTATATGGATTGTTGACAAAAACCGCAGGCGGAATGCTGGGATCTTCCCAATGATAAATTTGATACATATTGAGTGAATCCTGAGCCCAAAGCGAGGACAAACCCAAAATCGAAACAACAGCAGTAATAAATAAACGAAGCATCATATTAAGTAGTTAAATAGCATATGGTTATCATTAACCAACTGGAAGTTAACTTTATGTGCTTCCATATTTGCAATTAATATTGCGTAATCTTCAGCATTTTCAATCTCAATCCCCACCAAAGCCGGACCACTATTGCGATTGTTTTTCTTGGAGTATTCAAAATGGGTGATGTCATCAGTAGGTCCTAGCACTTTTGAGAGAAATTCGATCAATGCACCTGCGCGTTGCGGGAAGCGGATCAAGAAATAGTATTTGAGCCCTTCGTATAAGAGAGAGCGCTCTTTGATCTCCTCCATGCGCGTGATGTCATTATTACCACCACTAACCACGCAGACGACCCTTTTGCCTTTGATTTCGTCTCGATATTGGTCTAAAGCTGCGATGGCAAGTGCACCAGCGGGCTCTACCACAATCGCTTCTTCATCATAAAGGTGTAGAATCGTAGTGCATATCTTCCCTTCAGGAACGAGTAAAATATCATCTAGTACGTGTTGACAAATTCGGAAGCTTTCCTCCCCTACTCTTTTGACTGCTGCACCATCTACGAACTTGTCTATTTCATCAAGGGTTACGATCTCGCCTTTTTCAAGCGAAAGCTTCATTGCCGCTGCCCCACTAGGTTCCACTCCGATGATCTTTGTCTTTGGGCTTAATTGCTTCAAATAACTCCCTAAACCTGAGGCCAAACCACCACCACCAATACCTAAAAATACATAATCAATAGGTTTGTGTTCTTGGTTGAGAATCTCCATCCCCACCGTACCTTGCCCAGCCATCACCAATGGATCATTGAAGGGATGGATAAATATGGCGCCGTTTTCTTCGCACTCTTTTACCGCCGCCGCATAGGCATCATCAAAGCTATCTCCAACTAGTAAGACCTCTACTTTGGCCTTGCCGAACAACTTCACCTTACGTACCTTTTGGCGTGGCGTCGTGCTCGGCATATAGATTTTGCCTTCGATCCCAAGCTTAAAGCATGACAAGGCAACGCCTTGCGCATGATTGCCTGCACTAGCACAAACGATACCTTTTTTTCGCTCCTCTTCATCCAATTCGGACATACGATTGTAGGCACCTCTGATTTTGTAAGACCGTACAACTTGGAGGTCCTCCCGCTTTAGGAGGACCTCGCAATCGTAAATATCAGACAAATTCAGATTTTTCTGAAGAGGGCTTGCTTCCACTACTCCTTTGAGGCGTTGATTGGCCTCCATGATACGAGCTAGCGGTAACATACCCACTGATTGGCTTATCATATTTGCGGATTAAGGGCGCAGTTTACGGACCATCGCGCCAGCTTGCCACATTTCAGATTCACGGATTTCGCGTAATTCTTCGCCAAGTCCTGCACGATAATCATCTTTGCTATTGGCCTCGATTGTGATACGTGCTTCGTTGCCAGAGGCTACGCTATCATACAGCTCTTCAAAGACAGGAGCTACCGCGTCGCGGAACTTTAGACGCCAATCTAGCGCACCACGCTGAGCAGTAGTAGAACAGTTGGCATACATCCAATCCATTCCGTTTTCGGCCACGAGTGGCATAAGCGACTGAGTCAACTCTTCTACTGTTTCATTGAAAGCTTCAGAAGGTGAGTGTCCACGCTTGCGGAGCAAATTGTATTGAGCTTCCATCACTCCTGCCAATGCTCCCATCAGAACGCCGCGTTCACCGGTAAGGTCAGAAAAAACTTCCTTCTTGAAAGTAGTTTCAAACAAGAAGCCAGAACCAACGCCAATACCCATGGCAATCGCTTTTTCACGTGCATTGCCAGTAGCATCTTGGTGTACTGCAAAGCTAGAATTGATGCCCTTGCCTTGCTTAAAGAGACGACGCACAGAGGTGCCAGAACCTTTAGGAGCAACCAAAAACACGTCCACTCCTGATGGAGGCTGGATGCCAGTTGTATCGTTAAATGTCATCCCAAAGCCATGAGAGAAAAATAAGCTTTTACCTGGAGTCAAATGTTTTTCAAGCGTAGGCCAAGTGGCAATTTGCCCTGCATCCGAAAGTAGGTTCATCAGGATGGTGCCTTTCTCAGCAGCTGTTTCAAGATCGAAGAGGGTTTCTCCCGGTACCCAGCCATCAGCGACAGCTTTGTCCCAAGTAGGAGAGTTTTTGCGTTGCCCAACGATCACATTGAAACCGTTGTCGCGCAGGTTTAATGCCTGTGCAGGTCCTTGAACTCCATATCCAAGAGCCGCTAAGGTTTCGCTTTTGAGCGTTTCCCGAGCTTGTTCGAGTGATACTTCTTCGCGGGTTACGACGGTTTCTTCTACGCCGCCAAAATTGATTAATGCCATGACAAATTTAGATTGGATTTTAGGTAATAAGCATTCGTGAGAATATGCATCAGCTAGTGGGATTGACCATTTTGACTGATACGTGTATGTCCTTTTTCTGCCGCTTCTAAATAGGCACGCAGATGAAGGGGTTTTTTAGAAATTGCAATGATACCTGAGCGAGAAAAGCCCAGTACACCATAAGGCTGTAAAGCATCTAGTAAGGTGCGGGTCTGGCTAGGCAAACCCGTCTTTTCGATCATGATATAATCCGGTTCAATCTGCAATACATGTGCATGATTGTCTCTGATCACTTTTTCAAACGTACCGCCAGCTAGATTATCAGTAGAAACTTTATAGAGGGCCAATTCTTGCTGCACGATGTCCTCTTCACGCAGCAAATAGGCTTTAATTACCCCTATGTTTTTCTCGATTTGCTTGAGTAGTTTTTTTGCGTTTACCTCCGTTTCATTGATCACGATGATAAAACGATAAATACCTTCGATCTCTGACTCAGAAGTGGTGAGACTAATGATATTGATGTGTCGCCGTGTAAAAACCGTTGTAATCCGGTGCAAAAGCCCGATTTGATTTTCGGTAAATATGGACAAGGTATATGACTGAGTTTCCATTAGGGTTCGAGTTTGATTTCAGAGATGCTGGCGCCACTAGCGACCATTGGAAAGACATTGGTTTCTTGCTCGACCACTACTTCCATGAAATAAGGGCCATCAAAAGCGAGCATTTTGTCAATTTCAGCTTCAAGATTCTGGCGTTCCGCGACGCGGACTGCCTCTAGCCCGAATCCCTTGCTGATCATCACAAAGTCAGGGTTGACGAGCTCTGTGAAGGAATATCGACGATCAAAAAATAGTTCTTGCCATTGTCGTACCATACCCAAAAAATTATTATTGAGCACGATCACCTTGACGGCAGTTTGGTTTTGAAAAAGACAGCCAAGCTCTTGTAGAGTCATCTGGAAAGCACCATCGCCAATGATGGCTAAAACTTCGCGTTCTGGCGCAGCCAACTTAGCGCCAAAAGCTGCCGGCAAAGCAAATCCCATCGTGCCCAAGCCTCCTGAAGAGACCCAAGCATCGGTATCGGTATATTTATAATAGCGAGCCGTAATCATCTGGTGCTGACCAACATCTGTTACGACGATCGCTTTACCCTCCGTCTTTTTGGAGAGCATATCAACGACCTCGGCCATATGAATTTTGGGCGTATTGGGCGCGAGATCACCTTTGATGACTTTTTCGTACTCCATTTTTGCGCAGGCCGCAAATTCTGCCATCCATTCGGGATGAGAATTGGCTTCAACCATAGGCAAAAGAGATTGGAGGATTCCTTTTGCATCGCCCACTAGTGGAACGTCTGCTTTGACATTTTTGTCGATTTCAGAGGGGTCAATCTCAATATGGATCACCTTAGCCTGCCTTGCATAACGATTGAGATCACCCGTAACACGGTCATCAAATCGCATCCCGACGGCAATCAGGACATCGCATTCGTTGGTCTTGATATTGGGGCCATAATTGCCATGCATCCCCAACATCCCAGTATGCAGCGGGTGCTCAGTAGGCATAGCCGAAAGACCTTGCAAAGTGCTGCCGAATGGAATACCTGTCTTTTCGACAAATTTCTGAAATTCAGCTTGTGCTTCAGCGATCAATACACCATGCCCCAATAAGACAAATGGCTTCTTGGCTTCGTTGATCAATTTAGCAGCTGCCACCAATTCGGGCGTTTCAGGTACTGGATAAGGCTGATAACTACGAATATGGGTACATGGCTCATAGGAAAATTCAATTTCCTCAAACTGAGCGTTCTTGCAAAGATCAATCACGACTGGACCCGGACGTCCATTATTGGCGATATAAAATGCCTTGGCAATAACCCAAGGAATCTCTTCTGCTTTGGTGATCTGATAATTCCACTTAGAAATGGACATACTCACACCGATGATATCAGTCTCTTGAAAGGCGTCAGAACCCAGCAGTCGCTTAGGTACTTGCCCACAAATACAGACCAATGGGGTAGAATCCACCATTGCATCGGCGATACCCGTGAGTAGATTGGTGGCTCCAGGGCCAGAAGTTACGAGACAGACTCCTGTTTTATTGCTCACCCGAGCATAGCCTTGAGCAGCGTGCGAAGCACCTTGTTCGTGCCGCACCAGATAGTGTTTGAGCTGCTCTTGATAATGATAAAGGGCATCATAAACGGGCATAATCGCTCCGCCGGGATATCCGAACATGGTATCCACTCCTTCGGCCAACAAAGAGAGTATGATCGCTTCCGCGCCATTCACCTTCTTGCCTGTTTTGGCCACTGCTTTTTGTTGGGCCTGTGTTAAAGTTGCCATTGAGAGTCGGTTATTTATGCTTCCTAAACTCAGTTTTTTTAGTAGAAAGACTCAAGTGTTAAGTAGATAGAACATTAAGAAATCCATGCTCGAATCTTCCACTATATTTATTATTTATTCGTCTGTCACACAGCCTTTTGAAGCTGATGAGACACTGTTTCGATATTTAAAAAGAACTCCCCGCTTGATACGAGCTTCAGGCTCTACCCATGCTGCTCGTCTGCTGGCGATTTCGGTCTCTGTCAAATCTGCTTCAATCCGATTGTTTTCAGCGTCGATAGTGATTTTGTCTCCATCTTTGAGGAGTCCAATCAAGCCGCCTACTGCTGCTTCTGGCGTAATATGCCCCACTACGAAGCCATGGGTACCACCAGAAAATCTGCCATCAGTTATCAAGGCTACTTTTCCGCCTAGTCCAGCTCCCATAATGGCGCCCGTGGGCTTAAGCATCTCAGGCATACCGGGGCCTCCTTTAGGGCCTTCTCCACGGATGACAACAATATCACCGGCCGAAATCTCGCCTGCGACTATCGCATCGTTAGCAGCAAATTCGCCTTCGTATACTTTGGCTGTACCGCTAAACTGCAAACCTTCTTTACCAGTGATTTTGGCAACAGAACCTTCTTCGGCAAGATTGCCGTAGAGGATTTGTAGATGCCCTGTTTCTTTGATTGGAGACTCAAATGGATAGATGATTTTTTGTCCTTCTGCCAGAGCAGGCAAATCTTTGACATTCTCGGCGATGGTTTTTCCCGTTACGGTAACGCAATCACCATGGAGAAAGCCTTTTTCAAGCAATAATTTCATCACCGCAGGAATACCTCCAATCGCATGCAGGTCCTCCATGAGATATTGACCACTTGGCTTGAGGTCAGCTAGTAAGGGCGTTTTGTCCGCAATGCGTTGAAAATCGTCTAAAGACAATTCTACATCCACCGAACGTGCCATCGCCAATAAATGCAAAACAGCGTTAGTGGAACCACCTAGTACCGTCAAAACCGTCAAAGCATTTTCAAAAGCTTCTTTAGTCATGATGTCGCGAGGGAGCAGATTCTTTTCGAGCAATGCTTCCATCGCATCTCCCACTTTGATGCATTCCAGCTTTTTATCTGGACTCATCGCAGGATTAGAGGCGCTATACGGCAGGCTCATACCCATGGCTTCAATTGCTGAGGCCATCGTATTGGCGGTGTACATGCCGCCGCAAGCACCAGCACCAGGGCAAGAATTTTTAACAATGCCCTTGAAGTCTTCTTCACTCAGTTGGCCCGCAACTTTTTCACCGAGGGCTTCAAAAGCAGAGACGATATTGAGCGTGCGGTCTTTATACTTACCCGAAGCGATGGTGCCTCCATAAACCAAAATCGCAGGGCGATTGAGTCGGCCCATTGCGAGCATCGCTCCGGGCATATTTTTATCACAGCCGACAACGGCAACGACACCATCATACCATTGGGCATTGACTACAGTTTCGATAGAATCGGCAATCAAATCACGGGAAGGCAAAGAAAAACGCATTCCTTCCGTCCCCATAGAAATCCCGTCACTTACCCCAATCGTGTGAAATATGAGCCCCACTGGCCCAGCAGCTTGAACTCCTCGCTTGACTTGTAGCGCCAAAGCGTTGAGGTGCATATTGCAGGTATTGCCTTCATATCCAGTCGAGACGATCCCTACCTGAGGTTTTTTCATATCCTCATCCGTCAAGCCAATGCCATAAAGCATAGCCTGAGCAGCGGGCTGTGTTTCGTCTTGCGTAAGTCTGCGACTATAGCGATTTTTCATTTCCGTTTAGATCAAGGTTCCTCTTACGTTGTCCACTAGGGTTACTAGCTGACGGTACTGACGAGAGATCACAAAGCCAATCGTATCTTCCCATTGCATTTTGAATGATTTGCGATCAAGACTTGCGACTCCAGCAATTTCAGTGGCAGTACCAGCCAAGAACATCCCATCGACACCAATTAAATCTTCGGGCTTGATTACTTTTTCTACTACTTTCACGCCCATTTCTCTAGCCATTTCAATCACTACCGCACGGGTAATACCAGGAACTATATGTCCAGCTTTGGGAGTATAAAGCACTTCATCTTTCTCATAAAAGAGGTTAGCACCACTCGCGCAAGCCACATTTCCATCTACATCTAATAAAAGTGCATCATGAAAATTTTCGGCTCGGGCCTCTGAACTAGCCATAATAGCAGTTACATATAGTCCACCCACTTTTGCATCATGCATTGGGGTATCAGGGTGTGGGCGACGGTAATGAGAAGTCTTAAGGTTGACTAGACTATTGCCGAGTAGTAATCCCCATTTAAAAGCCACAATCATCAAGTGAGATTCACTCGTCATATTGAGGCTCATATTCGGGGCTGAAAATAATAAAGGCCGCACATAGGCGTCCTCTAGTTTATTCAGCGACAGAAGCTGATCTGATATTTGGGTGAGTTCCTCTGGGGAGTAAGTCAAGCTCAACTTCATTTGTGAAGCCGTTCGCGCAAAGCGTTGATAATGCTCGGTGGCCTTGAAGATTTGGGGCCCTTGCTGAGTAGCGTATGATCGCATACCATCAAATATACTGTTGCCGTAATGTAACGACTGAGTAAATGGGTTGATCTGCACATCTGCGATTCGGCAGAATTCTCCATCGTAAAATGCTATGGAATCTTCAGTTTGGTACATATTCCTTTTTTCTTGAACAGTAGTATCCCTTAAAAGAAAAGCCTTTCCCGTAAGAAAGACTTTGTATATCATCATTGCGTACGTAATGGGTCAAAGCCTTTGTTCTCGATAGCTAATAGCTACCAGCTTAATAATTCGCACCACTAATATGTACACTCTGTTTTCCATAATAATCGACAATCAAAAATCATCAAGCTAACGAACGTTAGCTTATGGATTTTCCATTTATATAACGTTTGTTTTTCAAATATGACAATCATATATCAGTCTTCCAAATATATTGAAAAATAAACATCATCCATTATCAGCGGCTTTGTAATCTCATTTTGTCGGCATTATCCATAACAAAAAAGCCTTTCTCGAAAGAAAGGCTTTGGAATATCATCTAAGTATACAAAATGGCTAAAGCCTTCCATCTCGATAGTGAATCACTACCAGATTAATAGTTAGCGTTAGAATGTAAATTCGGTTTTTCATTAGAAAATAATTGCCAAAGAGTTAATTTAATTTGAGTTTAAGCGTTCGCTTTAGCGGCATGCCCCTGAAGGAAGGCTTTGAAATACTCAAACTCTTTACTTAGAAAATGGGCTTCTTTTTTACGATCCTTCAAGATTGCTAGTCTTTCGGGTATTTCTACTTTTATGCCGATTTGACTTTCAACATCATCGATGAATTTTGCGGGATGAGCCGTTTCTAAAATAATGCCGATACTCTCGGGATGAGATGTACGATAAATTTGCCACGCTAAGTATCCAATAGCTCCGTGTGGATCAATCACATAGCCATACTTATCGTAAACCTCCTTGATTGCTTGCTTCGTGGCTTCATCGTCAAAAGAATATCCACTAACCTGAGATTTAAAAGCATCCCAACTTTCGCCAAACAAAGCTTGCATACGGGCGAAATTACTGGGATTACCCACATCCATAGCATTGGAAATCGTTCTCACAGAGGGGCGAGATTGATAATGCCCCGTGGCGATGTATTCAGGCACCACATTATTTTGATTCGTAGCGGCAATAAAATGCGCTATCGGAAGGCCCATCTTTTGAGCGATTAATCCCGCAGTCAAATTGCCAAAGTTCCCCGAAGGGACTACTGCAACTATGGCTTGAGAAGGATTTTTTAATTGCTGCCAAGCACGGAAATAATAAAACATCTGTGGAATAAGGCGCGCGATATTGATCGAGTTGGCAGAGCTTAAGCGCAATACTTTGGTCAAATCAGGATCTAAAAAAGCTTGTTTTACGAGTGCCTGGCAATCATCAAAAGTCCCTTCGATCTCAATAGCAGTGATGTTTTGCCCCAAAGTGGTCAATTGTTTTTCCTGTAGATCACTCACCTTACCACTTGGATATAAGATGATCACTTCGATCCCCTCTGTTCCTAGGAAACCAGAAGCGACGGCCCCGCCAGTATCACCAGAGGTTGCGACCAAAATGGTGAGTTTCTTTTCATTCGCTTCTACAAAATAACCCATTAGCCTCGCCATAAAGCGCGCGCCGAAGTCCTTAAATGCCAATGTTGGACCATGAAATAGTTCTAACACCTGTGTCTGAGCGTCGAGTTCCACAAGTGGAGCATCAAAACCCAAGGCACCAAATACAATCTCTCGTAAGGTCTCATCAGGAATAAAACCTTGCAATAGGGTGCGGCATACCTCAAAAGCCATCCCTTCAAAACTCATCTGAGGCATCTCCTCAAAAAAGGAAGCCGGTAAGTGAGGAATTTCATTAGGCATATAGAGCCCATTATCAGGAGGTAAACCTTGCAAAACCGCATGCTTGAGGCTTACTTTTTCTTGAGTATTTTTGGTACTATGCAGTTCCATAATGCAATGATATGCGTGTAATAATCTTTTTGGTAGTTTTGGGTTTATGCTGCAGTTGCAGAACGCCCCAGTCTAATGATAGTAGTGTCAGAAGCACTAATGCTCGACCCAATGTAGGTCGAGTGGAGTGGATACCGAATCCAGAAGCAGTACCCGATCCTAGTCCCGCCTTGGCCAACGTTTTTGCTCCTTGGGATGGCCATTGGAAAGGAAGTTTTCGGATTTTTCAAGATACAAGTGGCCTTGAAACGCATCCTGCGAAAGTTCGAATTGAAGATCCTAACTATATACTGAAAGGTCCCTTCAAAGAGACGATGCAAATCGCCGTAGAGCAATTTTATGAATCGACTAATCCTTGGAGACAAACAGTAAAGATCATCGATACCTATACTGACGGAAGCGGCCAAGTCCAAAAGGTCGAAAGTAGTGGTTTTAATGTTGTGGTTGGAGATAGCCTTTTTTGTATCGTCAATAAACCCGATGAACAGGTCGTCCACACTGGCATCACCCGTGATCCACAAATCATCATTTGGGAGCGCGACTTGCGCACCCCATTGAAAATTGAGTATTTTTTTGAACAGGTACAAGGAGATACCTACAGTATTTTGGGTTGGGGATATTACGGAGAAGATGACCCGCTCAAAGGGCCTAAAAGTTGGTTTTACGGTGAGTACGTAAAGCAATAAGTCAGTATTGAGTATAGGGTAGAGAGACGGCTAAAATGCTGATAGTAAACAGATAATTGTACTATCTACTTAATACTACTTAACTTATTTGATCCGAACAGCACCGTGAGTATTGACGGTACTGACAAAACGTTCGGATTGGATATCATTATCCAAGAAAGCCTGTTGCATAGCAATGGCAACTTGAAAGGCAACTTCGTCTCCTTTACAAAGGGCAAAGATTGCAGGGCCAGCACCCGAAATACTACATCCAAGTGCTCCAGCGTTCAGCGCAGCTTGCTTGACTTGATAGAAGCCAGGGATCAATTGTGAACGGTAAGGCTCAGCAATCACATCCTGACAAGAGCGACTGATGAGTCCATAATCAGATTGCATTAAACCTGCAATCATTCCTCCAAGATTGCCCCACTGGATGGTGGCATCTTTCATAGGGATTTCTTTACGCAATATGTTACGAGCTTTAACCGTCAGGATTTCCAAATCCGGCAATACAACTGCTGCGTGCAAATCCGTGGGAGTAGGAATATTGACGGTATCTAGATCATGATTACTCCGAACCAAAACCATTCCGCCGAGTAAACATGGCCCTACATTATCCGCGTGGATAGCTCCCCCACTGGCCAATGCCTCTCCTTTGAGAGCGAATGGCAATAGCTCCTGTTTACTCAATGGACGCCCCATAAGTTCGTTGATGGCCAAAGCACCCGCGACAGCACTACAAGCAGAAGAACCCAAACCACTGCCAATCGGAATGCCTTTGTGGATGTCCATCTCGATACCTTGTACGACTCCTAGATGTTTGATCAAAGCGAGAGCAGCAACTCCTGCAGTATTTTTTTCAGGTTCAAGGGGAAGTTTCCCCTCGTCCCCAGTTATGGACTTGATCGTTAAGCCAGGCTTATCACCAAAGCGAACTACGATATCATCACCGGGTCGCTGAATGGCAAAGCCGAGTGTATCAAAGCCGCAAGCGACATTGGCTACACTAGCGGGAGCAAAAACGTGAACTTCATTTCTCATGACTACCAAATTTGGGGAGGGCGAGGCAACTGAGTTTCTTTTGTATAGAAAGGCGCGTCAACACAATATTGTATTGACGCGCCTCGCAAAGATATAAAAGTTCCTTATTCGATCAAGAGCTTGCGATAAACCGCAGCACCATCAACATTGAGTTTTAGTAAATAGATACCGGCACTCAAGCTAGGGAGGTCAAATCGTTCTTGGTATTGGCGTACTCTTCCTAATTCACGGCTTAGCATTACTTTACCGTTGAGATCATAAAGGCTCAATTGGATATCATGGGCCTGTGGTAAAGCGAAGCTAAGTTGGAAACTACCTTGGTTAGGATTCGGGAAAAGTTCGAGTTCTAGACCGAGATCTTCTTCGATACTTTCTACTATGAATATCCCTACTTTAATAGAATCACAAACGGTGTTGGTACAAACGCCAGAGGTGGCTGTGAGACATACTTCAAAGGTGCCTAATGACTGATAAGTATGCATAGGGTCTTGCAGGGTAGAAGTATTGCCATCGCCAAAGGTCCACATCCAGCTAGTAGGATTGCCCGTGCTTTGATCAAAAAACTGTGTACCCTCATATAAATCTACACTATCATCGACCATGATAGTGGCCGTAAAGTCTGGTTGAGCGGCAATGACAATTTGATCTGAAGCTACACAACCCGTACTATCAGAGACCGTTACCGAGTAGGTACCACCAGTATTTACCGTAATCATCTGGGTAGTTTCGGAAGTACTCCAAGAATAATTGTTTCCAAACGCGCCAGCATCCAAGGTCGTTGCAATCCCATCACAAATAGTGAGATCAGGTCCTAGATTGACCGTCAAAGGAGAAAGTATTACTTCCACCGTATCGGTTCCATCACAATTATCAGCTGTTGTAACAACTACCGAATAGTTGCCTGGATTACTAACCGTGATTGATTGTGTCGTAGCACCATTTGACCAAAAATATTGCTGCCCAGGATTACCAGCATCTAAGGTAACTGTGGAGCCATTACAAACCACTTGATCTATGCCAAGGTTTACTTGAGGTACTTGACCTGAGGTAATGGTAACGGTATCGTAACCCACACAATTAAATTGATTGGTAACCTCTACCCAATAAGTGCCTGGAAAAGGAGTAGTTATTGTTTGGGTGGTATCCCCGAGGTTCCAGAGGAAAGAACTACCACTATTCAGTGCGTCGATAACATAGGTACCACATTCGATTCTATCAGGTCCAAGATCCACCACAGGCGAAAGTTTGACTTGCAAGAACATGGTATCCGTAGCCAAACAATTTGCAGCCGTTGTCACTAAGACGGAATATTCTCCTGGAGCAGAGACAAAAACCGTTTGGGTGGTAGATTGACCGGAAAAGTTCC
Source organism: Bacteroidia bacterium (assembly GCA_045106675.1). GTDB lineage: Bacteria > Bacteroidota > Bacteroidia > J057 > J057 > JBCAWW01. The sequence continues at coordinate 8,508 of JBGCFA010000438.1, read as the reverse complement.
ATTGATAAGTCGTTCCGGGATTACCGGAGCCCGCATCCAAAATGATAGATTCGCCTATACAAATGAGGGTATCTGGCCCTAAGTCCACATTCGGTATGACATCCACCGCAATATTGATAGAATCAATTTCTACACACCCCAGATTATCGGAGACGATTGCAGTATAGGTGCCTGTAGCAGTAACGTCTAAATGTTGGGTCGTATCATTGCTCGGAAGCCAGAGATGATTTGCCGAGGAGTTCATTGCATTAAGCGTCAAAGTATCCCCAGGGCAAATTACGATATCTGGACCCAAGTTTACAAAAGTAGGAGACACCGTAACGATGATTGTATCCTTAGTTTTAAAGCCAAGTGAATCTTCCACGGTGGCAATAAACAGACCGGTACTTACAACCGTCAAAGTACAAAGAGTATCAAATGGATTATTGGTATTCCAAGAATAATCAACGCCTTGAGGCGTACACATATTGAGAATCAGCGTATCAGCAAAACATAGAATGGTATCTCCACCAAGTTCGACATTCGGGAGATCACTAATAATCACATTGTCAAAGGCAAATCCGTCTAGATTGTTACCAAAGTCAGAGGCGAAACAGAATCGTATGCGAACATCAGCCTGACCTCCAAGGCCATTTAGTTCGTGTTGTACATTGACCCATCCTTGGCTTCCGGCTCCGTCTGCGGCAGTTCCGGTCCAGCCCAAGCCTTGGCCACAAGGCCCACCATTTTGGCCGCCATTGATCGAGTTGTCATTGTACCAATTTACTTGGTCAAAAAGAGCACCAACCGTATTAAAGGAAGCCCCGCCATCGGTTGATACCGAAAATGAGGCCCCATCCCAGCTATATTCGGCTTCCCAAGAAGCCATAAATGAGATAGCGGGACGATTTAGACTGGTAAAATCAAAAACCGGACTTTCGACATAAGAACTATTGTTAGCTGCATAGCTGCCCGTCGTTGTGCCTGTCATCCATGCATTAGGAGCGGAAAAGGCAGTATTAATGACGGTCTTGCCCGGCGTGCCAAGGCTCCATCCATTGTTACCACCTGTGCTAGGGGTCCATGGATTGGTCGTGAGACCATCGAAATTTTCAATATATGGGAAGGTCGTAATCTGCGCTTGAGTGCCTAATGGCAGCAACGCAATTAGACCCAATAGCCCCCAAATACGAATTGCAATAGTGAGTGTTGAGTGGTACTTCATTGTAGGATTAGTTACGAACCAATAATCTGAAGATTCGCTAGACTTCAAAAATAGCATTTTCTGGATTTCCCTCTGGTATGAATACAAAAAAAATACGATTGACCCTAACCCAATATTATCATTTAAACAAAATAAGACACTTCTATCGCTAGAAATGCCTATTCACAATATTCTAAATCGATCTATTTTTACATAAATCGTTGAACTTTTTGCCAAGGACCACCATTTACCACTTCAACACCCGCAGACTTAAGCTTGGAAGCAGCAGATCCACTACGCGCACCAGAGGCACAACAAGTGATTACGGGGCGATTCATTTTCTTAATCTTGTCAAGATTAGAACCGATCTCATTGAGAGGGATATTTTTAGACCCTTTTACATGGCCTCCACGATACTCCGCAGAAGTGCGGACATCAATGACGATGGCTCCATTTTGAATCCACTCAGCCAAATCTACCTGAGGACCTCCTCCTATCATATTTTTCAAAAAGTCAAACATATTTCTTTCTGTATTTTTTGATGATATTGGCAAGTAAAGCAAGTTTATTTTATCATGCTGTGATTTCGGTCACTTTCGCATTTTTTCTACCTTTGATAGAACCGCTACCAGTATTTTTGCTTTTGCAATCTCATCTATGAACGATCTATTCATTAGGCTATCGATAGTCATTTTTCTTTGTTTCCATTCTCTCAACACCCTAGGACAAATCGTTCGGGTGAGCCCGTCCCAACCCACCGCAGATGATACAATAAGCATTATCTTCGACGCCAGTCAAGGCAATCGTGCGCTCAATGGACATAGAGGCCCAATATATATGCATAGTGGGGTGATCATCGGCACTCCTGATGAACCAAGTGGTTGGCGCTATGTCCAAGGCGAATGGGGCACCGACGACCCGCGTATGAGGATGAAAAAGATTGGTACCGATCTATACCAAATCAAATATCATATCCGCAGTTTTTATGGTATCCCTCCATCAGAACCTTTTCTGCAACTCTCCTTTGTATTTCGCAATCAAAATGGTTCCATCGTAGCTAAACAGATCGGAGAAGCTGATATATACTACCCACAAATAGAAGTCCTTGAGCATGGTCCACTCGAAAAAGCAGATGCCTCGGATGCCTTATTTATGTCGCGTCTAGAGACCATCAAGTCTTTTCGCGATGGGAGTATTTTATTAGGCTCTGGCGATCAAGATATTTTGGTCCGCTCCTTCGGAGAACGCAGCGTCCAATTGCTTTACTATCCCAATGGTTTTACAAGCATCCCTAATTCGGAAGCAGTAGTAGCCACCCAAAATATTCTAAATACTTCATTTGATCCCTATGGCAAAGGTCCGATCAATATTAGTTTATCTCCCAACTATCAATTACAAATTGAACGCGAACCCTTTAGTTTCTCTTTGATCAAAGCCAATAAAACTGTTTGGCAATCTGAAAAAGGTTTTTTCCACGATACGAGCGATCCTAATATCGGCCCTGTTACAGGAATGAGAGCCACTCTAAAAGAAGGAGAACATATTTATGGCACTGGTTCGCGGGCACTCCCTATTGATCGCCGAGGCCAGAGATTATATACTTACAATACAGCTTCTTATGGTTATACACTCGGCGAAGAAGATTTAAATATCAGTATTCCATTCATCTTGTCCAGTCAAGGGTATGGATTATTTTTTGACAGTTATCGTAGGGGTTATTTTGACATTGGCCAGAGTCAAACCGATGTTCTTGAGTTCGGAGCGAAAGACAGTGTCCTTTCTACTTATCTCATCTTCGATGAACGCCCTGCCTATTTGCTTGCAGAATATACCCGCCTGACTGGCAGGCAGCCTCTACCGCCTCGTTGGGCATTAGGCTATATCCAATCGCGCTATGGCTACGAGTCACAAACCCAAGCCGCTCAAATAGTCGCACGCACCAAGGCCGCCGGTTTTCCGCTAGACGCTACCTTGATGGACCTTTTTTGGTTTGGGGGTAAAGAACGTATGGGAGATCTCAAATGGGATCGAGATTCGTTTCCAGAACCTCAAAACATGATCCAAGACTTCGCCAATCAAGGAGTAAAAACCATCCTGATTACAGAAACCTATTTTGTAGAAGGCACCGATCATTTTGAAGAATTAAAACAAAAAGGCTTGTTCGCCAAGGGCGAAGACGGCCTAAGTTTCACCATACCCGATTTCTGGGCAGGCCCGGCAGCAATATTAGATATCACACAGCCTCAAGCCAAAGATTGGTTATGGCCACATTATCAGCGCCAAATAGATATAGGAGTAGCAGGATGGTGGAGTGATTCGGGAGAACCCGAAAATCATCCGCTCAAAATGAGACATGCCCTCGGCAAAGCCGAAGAAATCCATAACGTCTACGGCTCATATTGGTCCAAGGCACTTTTTGATCAACACCAATACTACAATGCTGATCAGCGGTTTTTCAATCTCACCCGTTCAGGTTATGCTGGCATGCAACGCTACGCCACTTTTCCATGGTCTGGGGATGTGAGCCGTTCTTGGGATGCTTTTCGAGCTCAGCCAATGATCATGCTCGGAGCTGGTCTCAATGGGGTAGCCTATATGCACGCCGACTTAGGAGGCTTTACCGGAGGCCCTAAAGATCCTGAATTATATCGTCGTTGGCTTCAAATGGGGGCGTTTGTGCCGATCATGCGGGTGCATGGTGATGCAAGTGGCATCGCTCCTGAGCCTATTTTCTATGATGAGTTCACCCAAGAGGTAGTTCGGAAATATATACGTTTACGCTACCAACTGATGCCTTACAATTATACCCTCGCTTACCAAAATTACAGCCAAGGAGCCCCGCTAGCTAGGCCTTATTGGTTTCATTATCCGGCAGATAGCAACGCAATGACAGTTGACGATGCCTATCTTTGGGGATCTGACATATTGGTTTGCCCAGTTTTTGAAAAGGCTGCCACTAGCGTGGAACGCTACCTCCCCGACGGAAAGTGGTATTCTTTTTGGGATGATAACATCTGGACTGGGGGAGATTTTAGACATATTCCAGCTGATCAAAGGACGATGCCACTTTTTGTCAAAGCGGGCGCTTTCATCCCGATGTATCCTGACACAGTCGAAAACAGTGAAGAGATAAAAGGAGAAAGCTTTAGCATACACTACTATTTCGGAGATCAAGCTTCCACTGGTCAACTCTTTTGGGATGATGGACAGAGCACAGAAACCATTCGCAATGAGGCCTACCAACTACTCCAATTCAAGGCCATACCGACTAGCAAAAAGCTCAAACTTACGATCCTTCCAGAAGTCCCCAATAACCCTACTGGTATCAAGGAGTTAAAAATCGTCATCCATGGTTTGACTCATTTCCCGAAAAAGATTAAACTAAACGGCAAAAAATATCAGATCAGCGAAATGGAAAACTGGGATTCAGACAAGCAAGTTTTACGCATCCCCATTGCTTTCCAAGACGAATTGTTAGAGATTGAAATCAAACGATAATATGGAGGTTTGGAAAAAAGTTTACGACCGATTTGATATTGAGCAAATCCAAAGAGAGGAAACTTTGTTCGGACTAGCCAATGGCGTCTTACAAAGTAGAGCCTATTTTGCAGAAGATTTTAGCGGGCCGACGAGTCGGAACGCTTACCTGCCTCCCTACGCCTTAGTTGATTGGTCCGGATTGAGTCTTGAGATCGATGGAGAATCCATTGATTTGGCCCAAGCCAAAGTTGAAGACTATGAGCATCAACTCAACCTAAAAGAGGGCAATCTCAAGCGGAGCATGCTTGTAAAGCTAAAAAACAAGCACAGCTTAAAAATCGAATGCACCAGTTTTTGCTCATGGGAAAAACCGGAGGTCATCGGTTTACGCTATAGTATCATCCCGATCAATCTCCCCTCCACCTTACAATTGAGTTTAGAACTGAGAGCTCCTGTCCAAAAGGCTTGGCGAGAAGTTAGCAGACAAAATCAGTCCAATGAGGGCTTCATACTCCTCCAAAAAAATCAAGATTACGTTTGTAGCGGCATGCGCTATGCGATCTTTCAAGATGCTTATAAGCTAGAATGTAATCCACAGACTGACAGTCCTTCTGAGCATATCCGGCACCAGATCAGCCTTACTCTCCCCAAAGGCTCGCAAACCACTATTTACAAATTCACCGCTCATCATCACTCTGGAAAATATCCAGCTGAGCGCCTAATCCAGCAGTGCCAAAAAAGCTTAACGGATGTCTTTAGTAAGGGTTTTACGCTCTTATTGACCGAACAAGCCGAGGTTTGGCGAAATTGGTGGGACAAGCAGGCTTTTAGTATACAGGCTGACTCCAGTACAGAACTACACTTTTGCTACAATCTCTATCAGCTCCAACAACTAAGCGGTAAGGAGCAAGTCATTTTGCCCGGCCGAGCCTTTAGTTGGGAGCAACAACAAGGGCAAGATTGGGGACAAGAAGTCTTCCTCCTCCCCTACTACCTTTGGCGAGGCGAAAACAAATTAGGCTTACAATTGCTTGAGTACCGCTATGAGCATCTAGAACAAGCACAGTCTTTCGCAACTAAGCTAGGCTTTGCCAGAGGGTCAGCTTTATATCCAGCCCAATCATGGCATGGCAGAGAGACGCTTACTGATAGTCGCCTAAGCGAACAACAAATCTTTCGCAATGGCTTGATCGCATGGGCCATCCACTACCATCGCCAACATACTGATGATACGAGTTTTCTCAGCGAGAAAGGCGCCGAAATATTGGTAGCATTGGCTCGTTTTTTTGCTGATAGAGTCAATTATTCTCCTCGTAAACAAGCATATGTGCTCTTGGCTACCACTGGCCCAAATGAATACGAAAGCAGCGTCTCCAACAATTGGCTTACCAACTATCTCTGTCAGTGGACGCTCAAATATACCGTTGAGGTCCTGCAATGGCTACGTGAAAACGAAGCCGTTCGCTATGCAGGCCTGATTGGCAAAACAGATTTAGACTTTTCGGCTGAAACTCGCAATTGGGAGCGGATTGCCGAAAGCATGTATTTACCTCAGTATGAGGATATGAATTTGCTCCTACAACAAGATGGTTTTCTGGACAAGGAGCAGCTTCAAGAATTGGCTGACACAGAATTGCCGCTTTGGCAAAAGTGGACTGAGGATAGACGACTACGCTCTCCCTTCCTCCAACAAGCTGATGTACTCTGGGCCTTTTATTTGTTCCCAGATTCCTTTGAATCTGATATTATAAAAACCAATTACGAGTTTTATGCCTCCAAAACCGTGCATGAAGCCCCAATGTCTTATGCTTTGCATAGCATCTTAGCCGCCAAAGCGGGCGATACAGGGCAAGCAATTCATTTTCTAAATGAGGCACAGGCAGATCTAGAAAATCTGGTCTTATTGCAGAAGAGAGGCGGGCTCCATATTCCGTCATTAGCCGGTCCTTACCTTAGTCTTGTAAATGGATTGGTCCAAGCGTTCGTCAAGGACGGCTCCCTACACATCCAGCCTCAGATCCCTGAAACTTGGACTGCCTACAAAATAGATCTGCATTGGGGGCAACAAAAAGTAAGCGTAGAGCTTGATAAAAAAGGCTTGAAGATCAGTAACCCATTAGAAGAAGCGATTCAAATTTTCCTAGGGGAAGAATCCATCACAATCGAGGCCGGTTCTAGCTGGGAGCAGGATAAGGATTAGGCTTTGCCTAACGTGAAAACAGTAATTCCCGATACTTAGGAAAAGGCCACAAAGCATCTGGCAGATTTTGTTCGAGGAGATCACTTTGGGTCCGTATGAGGCTAAAGTAAGGTAGGATCTTCTCGGCATAGCCGAACGCTAAAGTTTTGATCTCCTTACCTTCTAATTCCGCTTGGGCTTTTTTCATCGCCTCAAGGTTTTGATAAAGCTCACTCAGATGCTTACCAATTTTGCCAGCAATACTTCTTTGGGCCGCAACAGATTCATTTTTGAAACCAGCAGTACTGGCCAACTGGATACTATCAAAAAGTGTTCGCTGGTATTCGAGGGCAATGGGCATTACTTGTGTAGTACACATTTCGCACAGAGTATTGGCCTCAGCTAACAATTGGCGATGATAGTTTTCTAATAAAATTTGATGTCTGGCACTTAATTCAGCTTCCGAAAAAAGATTGGTCTGAGCAAATAATTTGCGTGATTGCTCTGAAACCAGCCCTTCTAGCGCCGCCGGAGTATGTGCAGGATCAAACAGTTTACGTTTCTTAGTTTCCTTTATCCAAGTAGCACTATAGCTATCTCCTTCGAGAACGATATCCTTGCTTTCTTGGATATACTCCCTGATCATATCTAAGAGTGCAGATTCTTTTACTCTGCCTCGATTCATTTTAGAATCTACCCTTCTTTTGAAGCGTTCCAATTGCTGGGTAAGCGATGTGTTCAAAACTGTCATCGCAAAAGAGCTATTATCAGCTGCTCCTACCGCTCGGAACTCAACCTTGTTGCCTGTAAAAGCAAATGGCGCAGTTCGATTAGTATCGGTATTGCCTAATAAGATTTCGGGAATCTCACTAATCCCTAGATGCATAAGTTCACTGACATCATCATTGCGTTTGCGGCGGGGTGGAGTCTCTATGTCTTGCAATATTTTGCCTAAATATTGCCCAACGAATACCGCGAGGATAGAAGGCGGTGCTTCCGAATTTCCTAAACGAAGATCATTACCCGCCGAAGCGATACTGGCCCTAAATAACTGACTATGAGAGGAAATTGCCTTAAGGACCGAAACAAAAAAGGTGAGAAACATAAGATTTCCCATTGGGTCTTTGCCGGGAGCCAAGAGATTGATCCCAGTGTCGGTATGCAATGACCAATTGCTATGCTTCCCAGAGCCGTTTAAACCGTCAAAAGGTTTTTCATGTAGAATTGCCCTTAATTTATGCTTCCTCGCGACCTTATCGATCAATTCCATGAGCATCAAGCCATGATCGATTGCTACATTGATTGGCTCATATTGCGGCACTACTTCAAACTGTCCCGGAGCTAACTCATTGTGTCGAGTTTTGAGTGGGATTCCTAGTTTGAGGCATTGAGTTTCGAGGCTATTGAAAAAAGCAATGATGCGTTCTGGTATCGCTGCCGCATATTGCTCTCCTGATTGAAAATTTCGGCTATGAGGATGCCCTGTCAGGGTGCGTCCAGTCTGGACAAGGTCAGGACGTAGTTCGTAAAGAGCTTCATCCACCAAAAAAAATTCTTGTTCTAAGCCAAGAGTGGGATAGACGCGCTTTACCTCAGGCTCGAAATATTGGACAACCTGAGTGGCAATCACATTGAGGGAAGCAATAGATTTGAGTAAGGGGATTTT